>JAUWYM010000040.1 GCA_030615845.1 Thermoplasmatota archaeon
GCGTACGTGTGATTGAACCAAACAATCGAATCTATCTCAACAACTTTATTGACAACATCCAAAATTCCTATGACGAAGCCAACAACAACTGGGATAATGGATATGCTGGTAACTACTGGGACGACTACACCGGTGTTGATGAAAACGAAGACGGCATAGGAGACACACCCTACCTCATATCAGAAAATGAAACATACGACTTCTATCCACTCATTCACTGGTACGGATCAGTAAAAAACCTCGATACAGCAAAAATATTTCTCACCATTCAAAACGCAATTGATGATTACGATACAGAAACAGGGCATACAATCTTTGTAAAAAATGACATCTACCACGAGCATGTAACTATCTACAAATCCATCAATCTGATTGGTGAAAACAAGCATGAAACCATCATTGACGGACGAGGATTTGATACCGTTGTAAGTATCATAAACGGATATGAGGGCTCTAGCGATTCCGCATATCTTACAGGGTTTACCATACAAAATAGTGGTAGTGAATTCTACAACGCAGGGTTAATAGTCATATCAAATGAAAATACAATTACTGAAAATATTATCAAAGATAATTACCATGGAATCATTCTCACATATTCATCAGATGATAACGAAATCTCACGAAACATTATACAAAATAACGTATGGAACGGCATCTATGTAAAATCATCCTGTGCAATAAATGATGGAAACATCATTTTTGAAAACACCATTGAAAACAACGGCTATGCAGGCATTGCGATGGAAGATTCTCCATATAACTACATATATCATAATAACTTCATCAAAAACCTCCACAACGCCTATGACGACTCCAACAATATCTGGGACGATGATTATCCCTCAGGTGGCAACTATTGGGATGACTACGCAGGAGGAGATGCAAATGGAGACGGCATTGGAGATACACCATACGAAATACCTGATGGAATCAATAAAGATAGATATCCCTTCATGGAACCATACAATAGTGGCGACACCACCCCTCCAAAGGTAGAAATCGTTTCACCACAGAACGGACTGTATCTTAGAAACCTCGGATTACTACCTGGGCTGTTTAGGCAAAGAACAATCATATTTGGAGCTATCGCAATAGAAGTAGAAGCATCAGATTATTCAGGCATTGAAAAAGTTGAATTCTACCTTGACGATGGTTCATCTCCAGAAAAAATAATGTACGAGGAGCCATACAGTTGGCTATGGAAAGGGGGATCTCTCTTCAAAACGAAACATAAAGTAGTTGTCGTCGCTTATGATAACGCAGGAAACTACAACCTTGACGCGATAGACGTCCGAAAGTTTTTCTAGATATTTTTATCCTTTTTCTCTTTTTATACTTCAATAGTTGATTTTTTTAAAAAACCATTAAATAATGTCTTTTCATTCTCCTCTTTATAATGTGCGGCATTATTGGTATTATCGGGGGAAAACCAGTTTCTCGTCTGATTTATCATAGCTTATTTGCAATACAGCATCGTGGGCAGTCATCTGCTGGAAAACTCACCTATGATGGAAACATCCATATTACAAAAGATGCAGGACTTGTAAGAGACGTCTTTAACGAGGAAAAAAAGATAGATACGCCAGGAAATGTTGGAATTGGCCATACCAGGTATTCCACAACAGGAATGGATGACATTGAATCATTAAAGATAAATGCACAACCAGAATATTCGGTAAATCCATTCCTTGCAGCAGTTCACAACGGCAACATATACAATTGTTTTGAACTGAGCAAAAAAACAAAGAGAAAACCACGGACAGATTGTGACGTTCAATGGCTATTATTGCTCTTGGCAGACAATTTATACAAGAAAGAAGTGACTGTTGATGCAATCTTAAATGCCTGCGAAAACGTAATGCCTCAGTTAAAAGGTAGTTATGCTGCTTTGTTTCTTGCCGATTCTGGTGAAAATCCTTTTCTTTTTGCAATAACTGACCCTCACAAAATAAGACCACTAGTTTTAGGTAAATCTAATGGCATGTATTGTCTCACCTCTGAAACACGGGTCTTTAAGAAGATTAATTTCGAATATGTTAGAGATATTTCTGGAGGTTCAGTTGCCATCATTGATAAAGAAGGGAATATCTACGAAAAACAGATAATAAAAAAACAGGCGCTTCCTTGTATGTTTGAATATGTGTATTTTGCAAAACCTGACTCGCGTATTAATGGAAAATCTGTACATAAAGTTCGTGATGAGATTGGAAGAATGCTTGCTAGAGAGCATCCCGTTGAAGCAGACATTGTTATTCCCGTTCCTGAATCAGGGAGAAGATATGTTCTTGGCTATACTCAAGAATCTGGAATACCTATAGATGAAGGAATAATGAAGGATAAAGATGAACGTTCTTTTATACAACAAACACAGGAAAGCAGAGATAAAGTTGTTGAAGAAGGGTTGTCTTTTATTCGTTCTGTTCTAGAAGGAAAACGGGTGGTGCTTCTGGATGATTCAATTGTCCGTGGGACAAACATCAGAAAACTTGTTCGAGGGTTGAAAAATGCTGGTGCAAAAGAAATCCATGTACGAATTGGCTGTCCCCCGCTCATTGCTCCATGCTATCTTGGAATTGACATGAGGAGCAGAAAAGAGTTTATTGCAAGAAGTGAAAATGGTGAGATTAAGTCCTGGGATACAATCTCTCACGAAATCGGTGCAGATTCCCTTGGATATATTAGTATAGAGGGGTTGAAGAAAGCTATAGGATCTGAAATTTGTAAAGGATGCATTGATTTTCCAAATGGGTATCCTCCTGAGATGCAACATGATGTGGAAAAACTTTTTAGAAGCGATAAAACAGGAGTAAGGGCATACGAATGTATTTAGAACTGATAGTTTTGGTTGAATCATGATCGAAATTGTTAATGGAACACTTGAAGAACAAATCATAAAACTTTTACAGAAAACATATCCGATAACAATAGCTGATCTTGAGAAAAAACTTCACATATCAAGAAATATGATTGTAAGAGTATTGCAGAAACTTCAAATCAAAGGCATTGTACAGCTAGAACCACTTCCAGAGCGGACCTATATCAGACTGGTAAGGAGAGATTTTAGATTTGTAGGGAAAAAGAGGCAGAAGAAATTTATAAAACATCGTTCCGGAAAGAAAAGTCAAGACCCTGAAAAGTACGACGGTATCATGTATTCTTAGCACAAGTATTTGACAAGTCTTCCAATTGTTTTTTTGTAGGATAACATTTAAAACAAAACCATATTATACCCTAAACGGTGGAAGGAGATCAATGGGAGAATCCAGTGATTCGGTCAAAGAAAAAAAGGACCGTACTGCTAGTCAAAATGGGAAACCAAAAATCGCCTATTTCTCAATGGAGATCGGTATCGATGAGCACATACCTACCTATAGCGGTGGCCTTGGCATTTTAGCTGGCGATACGTTGAAGTCATGTGCAGATCTCAATGTTCCAATTATAGGAATAACACTGCTTTCTGAACATGGATATTTTTATCAAAAAATAGATAGAGAGGGCAATCAAATTGAACTTCCTATTAATTTTAATATCAATGATTTTCTCACGCTTCTTCCAAGTAAAACAAGTGTGACAATAGAAGATAGGACCGTACACATTCGTATTTGGAATTATCTTGTGAAAGGCGTTAGTGGATACATTGTTCCTGTTTTTTTTCTTGATGCAAATCTTGAAGAAAACAGCGAATATGATAGAGAGATCACAAAACATCTCTATGGTGGAGATAACAAGTATCGTCTCGCGCAAGAAATTGTTCTAGGTATCGGTGGGGTTCGGGCGATACAAGCACTTGGTTATAAAACAATTGATAAGTATCATATGAATGAGGGGCATGCTGCTCTTGGTACTCTTGAGCTTTTCAGTAAACTTAAAAATATCGAAAAAGTCAGAGAACAATGTGTCTTTACGACACATACTCCTGTTGCTGCAGGTCATGATCAATTTAATCTTTCTATGGCAAAATCTATGCTTGGGGAGATATTACCAGAGCCCATTCTTCGTGAAGTAACCTTCGAAAACAAGTTAAATATGACAAGACTTGCACTCTTTTTCAGTCACTATGTTAACGGGGTGGCAAAAAAACATGGTGAGGTTTCTCAATTAATGTTTCCAGGTTACACCATAGATTCTATCACAAATGGTGTTCATACACCTACATGGGTTTCAGAGCCATTTCAAAGATTATTTGATAAACATATGCTAGGATGGCGTTCTGATCCATATATTCTTCGAGCTGCATTTAGCATTGATAAAACCGAAGTCTGGGATGCTCATATGGAGGCAAAAAAGAATCTTATCGATTTTGTCAACAGCAGATATAATGTCGGTATGGACTATGACAATTTCACTATAGGGTTTGCAAGAAGACAGACGCCGTATAAAAGACCTGATTTGATAATTTCTGATCCGGATCGGCTCATGCAGATCGCTGAGAAGGTCGGTGCAATTCAAATTATTTATGCGGGAAAAGCACATCCTGAGGATGGACTCGGTAAAGAGACAATAAAAAGAATTTTTGATACGATGAAAACAATGCATGGAAAAGTAAAAATTGCCTATATCCACAATTACGACATATCCATTGGGAAAATGATGACTGCGGGTGTTGATCTCTGGCTGAATACGCCAAGGAGACCAAGGGAAGCATCTGGAACATCTGGGATGAAAGCAGCCCATAACGGAGTACCTCAGTTTAGTACACTTGATGGTTGGTGGCTTGAGGGATGTATTGAAAACATTACAGGATGGGCGATAGGTCCAGAGAAAACTGAAGAAGAGGAATCTGATGATGATATCGATAGAAACGATCTTTACAGTAAACTTGAAAGTTGGATCATACCGAAATTCTATAACGACCGAGATAACTGGATTCGGACGATGAGAAGCTGTATTGCAATTAATGCATCGTTTTTTAACACGAACAGGATGATTCAGCAATACGTCTTAAACGCGTATTTTATATAGAAACACCTCTTCGTATTTTGGTGTGATGTTTTCTATATCTTCTACCCAACAGCGTAGTATCTCTGCAACACTCCATGCTTGTGTGATGCATCCACGTGGAAGATACGGGGGATCCCCATCAAATATTTCGTAGATGGATCCATCCCAACGGTCTCCAAAAACATCAAACATTGGTTGTAAAAAATTCTGAAATGCAAATTCCCTCCACACAGACTCATGGTTTTTTACTTTAACAAACGCGGTGATAAACGGCCCCATAAGCCAAGGCCATACGGTACCATTATGATACGCGACATCTCTGTTGTGATCACCGAGATAGGTTCCCATGTATCTCGAATCATCTGATGAGAGGGTTCTCAATCCAAGGATAGTAGTCAATTTATCTTGAACATCATTTACGATTTTTTCTTGCAGTTTTTTATTAATCATAGAAAAGTCGAGTGAGACAAGAAAGATCTTATTTGGTCTACATGATAAATCTTTAGTGTCAATCACGTCATATTGTTTGTCATATTGTCTATTAAAGTTTTCTTTTACTTTTTCTGCAAGATCAGAAAAAGTGTCATCCATTCCAAGTATGTTTGCGAGATTTCCCATTATTTTCAATGTATTATACCATAACGCTTGAATTTCAACAGCTTTTTTTGAACGAGGCGTCGGATAAAAGTCTCCTATTTTTACATCCATCCAGGTAAGACCTTCTGCATGGCTTATGAGGAAATCATCATCCATGTGAATCCCGTAGTCTGTCCCATTTTTGTAGCAATCAACAATAGAGCATAATGTTTTCCACATATCCTTTATTGAATCTGTATCATTCGTATATTTTAGATATTGATACACTCTATCGATAAACCATAACGAGGCATCTACTGTATTGTATACCGCAACAGAATCTCTCTCCATAAATGCATTGGGGATAAGACCATTCTTACAGTAGCTGCTGAAGCTAAATAGTATCTTTTTTGCGTCATCAAATCGTTTTGTGACAAGCGTGATTCCAGGCAGTGCGATGAGTGTGTCTCGCCCCCAATCAGAAAACCAATGATATCCAGCAACAACAGATTTTCCATTCCTTTTTTTTACAACAAAATTATCTGTTGATAACACAAGTTTTTTGAATTTACCTGCAAGATTCGCTTGCTCAAGTAATCTTTTTTTCCTCCAAATTTCTTGGAAATATATTTTTGAAGGATTACTATATGAATCATTCTCCAGTGTAAAAACGAGATAATAATCACTAGATTTTTTAATTGTTTTATAAAAATCTCCGATACGCATATTGTTGTCAATGTAGGAATCATTTCTTTTATGATCCTTTTCATAACAAGAATTGATCCAGTACTCCGCCGGTGCATAGATAGAATCTTTCAATATAATTTTCAGTGTTTTATCGATGTTACCTGGTTTTATCAAAACCCCATGTTTAAATTTATCCTGTTTAAACGGGATGGAATCGGGCTTGGTTACGTCATAAAAATGCCTGGAATTAATTATCGGGCCGTGAATAAAAGATATCTGCTTATCTGTCTTCACTTCATATTTAATAATGGTCGTGTTTTTTTCATGTTCCATAAAAATTGTCTTTCTAACATTTATTGAGTCAACCTCATAAAGAAACGAGGGAAACACATCAAAATCAAAACTACCCGCGATACTATTCAAATCATATATTTGATCGTCGATCTGAATTCTCTCATGTACGTTTGATACGAAAACATGTCTTTTTGTTGGCGGATCCATACTAGCGACAAGTAAACCATGGAACTTGCTCATATTCACGTTGGAATGAGTAAGTGAAGCATAGCTGCCAAGGCCATTTGTCGTTATCCATTCTCTCATAATCTAGGTATCCCAATTTAAAGGAATTATAAATTTTAAGCATTGCATTATTGTACAAATTCTTTGTAGATATCAAGTGTTCTTTTTGCAACAGCATCCCAGCTGAAAACTTCAACTGCTCGCTTTCTTCCGTTTCTACCTAATTGAACTCCCTTATCTTCTAATTCTAAAATCTGCT
>JAUWYM010000056.1 GCA_030615845.1 Thermoplasmatota archaeon
CAATTCCAACGACCTTCCCCTTTCCTCCAAGAATTCGTGTAGGAGCTGCCAAATAGTAAAATGAAATCCCTTCTCTCTCACACTCAGCAAGTTCTTCCTTTTTTGCTGGAATTTCAGCTCGAGATCTTCTATAGATAACAAACGCTGATTTAGCCCCGAGACGAACAGCAGTGCGAACAGAATCAATAGCAACATTTCCACCACCAATGACCGCGACAATTTTATCTTTGAAATCTACCTTTTTACCAATACCCATATCATGTAGAAAACCTGAAGCGTGAATTACGCCGTCTAACTCTTCACCTTCTACGCCTAACCTCTTACTTTTGTGAGTCCCAATAGCTATGAAAATCGCTTCATAACCAGCTTTAGTAAGATCCTTTAATGTCAAATCTGGACCTATTGGAGTGTTTGTCCTGATTTCTACTCCAGCCTCCTCTATTTTTTTAATATCATAATCAAGTGTCTCCGGTGGCAAACGATATTTTGGAACACCAACTCTCAGCATCCCACCAGTCTTCGATAAAGCTTCAAAAACCGTAGGCTTGTATCCCATCAATACAAGATCATGGGCAACTGTTAAACCAGCTGGCCCAGCACCAACAATAGCGACTTTTCTACCATTGCCTTTTAATTCTTTCTCTTCCTCTTTTTCTTTTTTCTTCTTTTTTCTTCCATGTTTTCTTTCATAATCAGCAGCGAATCGTTTCAACGCTCTAACAGCTACCGGTTCATCAATATCCTTTCGATTACAATTTTCCTCACAAACATGGGTACAAATCCTTCCACAAACACTGGGAAAAGGATTTCTCTCCCGAACTAGATCAAGAGCTTCCTGAAATTTCCCCTCTCTAATAAGAGCAACATATCCCTGAGCATTTACACCAGCAGGACACGCATTAACACACGGCGGGACACCGATTTTATCAATCGTATATTTTTGTGGAACCGCCTGAGGAAACGGAATATAGATAGCCTTTCTTTCACCTTGACCCATGTTGAACTCATCGGTTACATCAACAGGGCAAGATTCAACGCATTCACCACACCCCGTACATTTCTCCATATCGATATATCGAGGTTTCTTACGGACTTGTACTTTGAAGTTACCAACATATCCCCCTACATCCACGACCTCTGAGTACGTAAGAAGTTCAACATTTGGATGTCTACCTACATCAACCATTTTAGGTGTCAGTATACACGCAGAGCAATCAAGTGTAGGAAATGTTTTATCGAGTTGTGCCATCCGGCCGCCGATACTCGGTGTTTTTTCAACTAGATATGTTTTAAATCCCATATTGCCAATGTCCAACGCTGCTTGAATACCAGCGATACCTCCACCGATAACAAGAGCACTAGGTGTAACACTGACTCTTTTTTTCTCTAATGGTTCCAAAAGGGAAACACGGCTCACAGCACCTTTTACTAATGATATTGCCTTCTCAGTAGCCTTATCTTTGTCTTTATGTACCCATGAGCATTGCTCCCTGATGTTCACCATTTCAAAACAATACGGATTCAACCCTGCTTCCTCAAGAGCAGCTTTAAACGTTGGCTCATGCATCCGAGGGGAACAAGAAGCAACAACAACACGATCGAGTTTAAATTCCCCAATATCCTTTTTTATAAGCTCCTGACCAGGGTCAGAGCACATATATTTATAAAACCTGCTGACAGCTACATTGGGTAGAGACTTTGCATGCTCTACAACCTTCTCAACATTTACCGTAGCTGCAATATTAACTCCACATTCACAAACATATACTCCAATCTTCATAGCTTGTCCCTCCTAGCTCACTAGTCCTCCAATTTGTGCAAGAATTTGTTTAATACCAAAATGTCTCATTGAAATCGCACCAGATGGACAAGCAGATGCACATGAACCACACCCTTTGCACATAACATCGTTTACTTTCATCACCTTCTTTTCACTATCAAATTCTAAAGCAGAATAGACACACATTTCTTCACACATTCGACAGCCGCTACATAAATCCTCATCTATCACCGACGAGATTGCCTCTACTTCTACTTTACCTTGTGCAAGCGGTTCAGACGCTCTAACTGCAGCACCACTCGCCTGTGCAACAGCATCAGGAATATCCTTTGGACTCTGACAACATCCCGCAAGGAAAATACCATCGGTAAAAGTATCCACAGGCCTGAGCTTCGGATGAGCCTCCAAAAAGAACCCATCACCACTCTGATTAATATTCAAAATCCGAGAGAACTCCTTTGTATCCGCCCTAGGGACAATACCTGTTGCTAGCACTATGAGATCAGCCTCGATATCAGGATGACCTTTGGCTTTTACTACAACTTTGTCACCTTTCTTTGTCACCTCAATAGAGTCATCTAGCTCTCTTCGTCTATACGTCACGCCTTCTCCCTGCACCCTGTTATAAAACTCTTCAAAACCCTTTCCAAATGCTCTAACATCCGTATAATAAACAATTAATTCTGCATCAGGGATTTTATCTTTCACCATATGAGCCTGCTTCGCAGTATACATACAGCATACACGAGAGCAATACTCGTGGCCCTCTTTATCCCGGGAACCTACACATTGAATAAAAACTACTTTCTTTGGTTCTTTACCATTAATCTCAATGTGTCCTTCTGTTGGACCTGAGGCAGATACAAGTCTTTCGAATTCAAGACCTGTAACCACATTATCATATTCACCATACCCATATTCTGGTTTCTTTTTTGGATCAAAAAGATCATATCCGGTCGCAACAACAATCGTTCCTACTTCGATCTCAACAATCTCCTCTTCCTGATTGAAATCTATTGCTTCTCTATCACCACACGCCTCTACACACAATGCATGATCGCCGCATTTTCCAGTTCTAAGTGAGATACATTTCTCTGGATCTATTGTGTATTTTAACGGTACAGCCTGTGGAAATGGTACATAAATCGCACTTCGTTTACTCATATTCATATCAAATTCATTAGGAATTCTTCCATGAAGTCGACATGATTCTGCACATAGACCACAACCTACACATTTCTCAATGTCAACATATCGAGGTTTCTTTTTCACTTTCACTTTGAAATTACCAATATATCCTTCAACGCTTTCAATCTCAGAATAAGTAAGAAGCTCAATATTTGGATGACGAGCTACATCAACCATTTTTGGAGTTAATATACATGCAGAACAATCAAGTGTTGGAAACGTCTTATCAAGTTGCGCCATCCGACCTCCAATGCTTGGATTTCTTTCAACAAGATAAGTCTTAAATCCCTTCTCAGCAATTTCTAAAGCAGCCTGAATACCTGAAATTCCACCACCGATAACAAGTGCTTTTGGAATTACACTTACTTCTTTTTTTTCTAGTGGTTCTAAAAATGCTGCCCGGGCAACTGCTCCTGTAACAAGCTCCATTGCTTTTGCTGTAGCTTTCTCTTTATCTACATGAACCCATGAACAATGCTCACGAATATTTACCATTTCAAAACAATACGGATTCAAACCTGCTTCTTCAAGAACATTCCTAAATGTAGGCTCATGCATACGAGGAGAACAAGAAGCAACAACAACCCTATCAAGTTTCATTTCTTTAATGTCTTTTCTTATAAGCTCTTGTCCAGGATCAGAACACATATATTTATAAACCCTGCTGACAGCTACATCTGGATGGGTTCCAATTTGTTCTGCCACCTTCTCAACATCTACAGTAGCTGCAATGTTGATCCCGCATTGACAAATATATACTCCAATCTTCATGGTTTTTTCCAACCTTTTATCTTTCTCCTTGGATATTTTTCAGTTGCTGATATGAAAAAACCGGACCATCTTTACATACATAGAGATTACCAATGTTACATCGACCGCATTTACCTATTCCACATTTCATCCTCATCTCTAGTGTGGTAAATATCTGATCATCGGTAAACCCCAATTTTTCCAGGTTTTGAATGACAAATTTAATCATAATGGGTGGACCACAAGTAATTGCAATAGAATTCTTTGGTGAGGGTTTTACTTTCAATAAATTATTTGGAACAAAATCGACAAATTTTTTCCAACCATCCTCTGCAACATCTATAGAAAGATGAACATCTACATCTTTTCGTTTCTCCAGCTCAGCAAATTCTTGTTTATAGCTGAGATCTTTGGACGAGCGTGCACCATATATGACATCCAATTTCCCATATTTTTTCCGATTATCAACAACATAATTGATCAAGGATCGAAGCGGCGCCTGTCCAATACCTCCTCCAATGAAAACCAGATTTTTCCCCTGCCAACCATCGACATCAAAATTATTCCCATATGGTCCTCGTACTCCTACTACATCACCTGGTTCACATTCATGAAGTGCAGTGGTCACTTTTCCAAGCTTCATAACACTTACTTCAATGTAATCTTTTTTTGTAGGAGATGAAGAAATTGCAAAGAAACATTCTCCTTGTCCAAGGAGACTTATCATTGTACATTGACCGGGCAAATAAGTAAAATTCTTCTGAATGTTTTTATCTTGAAATGTTAATCGGAATGTCTTAATCGGTCGTACACCACCGACTTCTTCTCTAATATCGTCAATCGTTGCTAGCCATGGTTGATATGGATTATCCTTCATGCTTTCACCTCCCCTGCAGATGTGACAACATCAATGATATCAATGTCTACAGGACAATTATCAATGCATCTTCCACATCCAACACAAGCAATGATATCATAGTTTTTAGGATAATAATTATACTTATGATAAACTCTATTTCTCACTCTGTTTGTTCTCTCAGGTCTTGGATTATAACCAGAGGCTTGCAATGTATATTCTGCGTGCATACAATTATCCCAAACACGTATTCTTGCACCTTTGGTGAGTGTGGTTTCATCTTGGATGTCGAAACAGTGACATGTTGGGCAGAGATAGGTACATGTTCCACATCCCAAGCATCTCATAGCGATATTCTTCCAAAACGAGTTTTCAAAGATGTCATCTAGTTTATCAACAATCCCGTCTGTCTTCTGAGCACGAGTTATAGTTTCAGCAGCTTTTTTCTCTACAGTTTTTTTCTTCTTTCCATCACCCTCTGTAGCAGGTTTAAGCAGTGTTTTCATGGTTTTTGTTAATTGTTTTCCTTTATCGCTATTTACTTCAACGAAATAGTTATCTCCGATGTCTGTGAGTAGAATGTCAACATGCTTTGCAGAAGCAGGACTGTCATCAAGTGACGTACAGAAACAATTCACCGCAGGCTGAGTACAGCTCAATCCAACAAGGACAGTATTATTTCTCTTCGTTAAGTAGTATGGATCTTCATATTCATCTTTGAAAACATGATCGAGAATAGCATAGCTTTTTGCATCACATGGTCGTATTCCAAAAATAACTGTTTTTTTATCAGGGATCTCAGCTGGGTCAATTTTTCCTTTTGTACCAGGGGTAAACTTGAATAACGTTTCAGTTTGACCAAACATAAGTTCTTTTGGTGGCACCTTAGAATTAGAGAATCCTAAGTTTATTTCAGAAGGTTTTTTAATTTGTTTAAACGATATGACATCCTTGTTTTCAACAGGTGCAAATACCTTATATTTTTTTGAGATTTCGTTTATGAATGCAGTCAGTTTATCTTTTGGTAAAACGAATTTTTCCATCTTTTTCACCTCACAGTATAAATTCCTCTGGATCATCAGGTTTAAACATTGCAAGTAAGGGTTTTTCTTCAGCATCTATTCCTGATGTATAGTCAAACATTTCTTTGATTTCCTTCTCAATTTTTTTATTCAATTCCATAAGAGGAATATCCATTGGGCAAGCACGTTCACATTCACCACATCCAATACATCTCCCTGCAAGATGATATGCACGTAGGAGGTTCCAAGCAGTGTTTTCTGAGAGATTTACAGAACGTCGAATCCATTGTGGTGAGAGAAGATCAACCATACATTCCTTACAATAGCATAGAGGGCAAGCATTTCGACAGGCATAACAGCGAATACATTTTTCGAATTGTTTTTCCCAGTACTCCCATTTATCATCAAGTGATTTCTTCTCAAGCGTTTGTATCTCTTTATAGTCCTCTTTTTTTGTGCTTTTTA
>JAUWYM010000061.1 GCA_030615845.1 Thermoplasmatota archaeon
CTAAAACATAAAGTCCTAATATAGGTTCCTGCCTCGCATCCTACACGAAACAACACTTCAGTTCCCGTTATTTGGATGATTTCAAAATAATAAATATGTCGTTTTCGCCTCACTCGTTTTACTGCCGAACGAAGCGGTGGAATTTGAGAGATTTCACCGATAAACCCTTTACAAACCTCTTTTATCTTCTTTTTTTCAACAGATTTGTGTAGTTTCATTATCCCAACATATTCTTTTCCTGACAAAAGGAGCACCTGCAAGGCACGCGTTGCATCACCTAAGGCTATGGGAAGAACTCCTGTTACTGCAGGATCAAGTGTACCCCCATGACCTGCTTTATCAATTTCAAGTACTTCTTTAACCCAAGAGACAATCTGATGAGATGTTGGACCACTTGTTTTATCTAGATTAATAAAACCATTATTCAGAAGTTCTTTCACTGTCCCCTCATCGGGAGATTTTCCATAATGTGGATTTGTTTTCGCAGAGACTTTAATAAGTCTTTTTCGGATTTTATCAGACGGAAGTAAATATTTCTTATCCATTTTATCCAACAGAATAAAAGCAACGTATAAAAACTCGATTATTCCTTGAACTCTTTTAGAATGATTTCAACTATTTCTTCAGGAGTCTTATCTGACGAATCAACTACAAGATCATAAATCGACGTATCACAAACATCGATATCATAAAACTTTTTATATCGAATAGCTTCACTTCTCTCTCTATTTACTATCTCTAGTTTTCTTTTTTTGAAATCTCCACCTTCTCGTTTTATGATTCGCCCAACTCTAGTCTCTAAATCAGCTTCCAACACTACTTTCAACGAAGCTATATTATTGCGATAGGCGATCCATCCAGGAATTCTCCCCTCCAAAATAACATTTCCCTTCTGCAGGATTTTGAGTTGATATCTATCAAGTTCCTCATCAACTTCTTTATGGTTTTCACAATACCTGCCAAACTCTTCAAGAGACATACCATATTTTTTCGCCATCTTTCGGAAAGTATCACCTGAATACACGTGTGTAAGTCCAGTTTTTTTTTCTAAAAGCTTTGCAACTGTCGTTGTCCCAGAACCAGGAAAACCGCTAACTGTAATTGTTGTCATAATCTCAATTACTTAAGAGAAGGCATTATTTTTCCTTTAGTATTTTGCCACCAATCCGACCAGGCAACCAGTTTCAATCCTTGCCGTATCAACTGCCCAAATACTATCGACACTATGAGATAAATCCATAACCACGCTCCACCAGGAAGGGTCCTATCAAAAAGAAAAACGCCACTGCTCCATGGAACAGTAAAGTAATGATATGACAAACCACCTAGAAAACTTCGTAGCCAAATGAAAATCGGCCATATAATAATCATTAGAAATATCATTGGTTTCATCATTCCACTTGAAGATTGCGTTGTCATTTTCATTATCTGTGGCTGCATCTTCATAAGCTTATTTACTCTATTTGTATTGCCTTCTCTACGAGCTTTTTGAAGTTCTTTTTGAAACGCCCGGCTGGTTTCTTGAGCTTTTCCCATAGCCTTCCAATCGGTAAATATATTTGTAAGAAGAGATGAAAAAGTTACCACAATTAGTCCTGCAAAAAATAGTGTCAACACTGGAAAATTTCCACCAAACCCTATAGTCGGCTCTAAAGCATATCCAGCATATTCTCCAAGTATTGGTCCAAATGTCGGCATAATAAAAAGCATCATCACCATAAACAGCATCAGCATCATCATCTGACTGCCCTGTGCTTTACTATCCATCTTTTTCATTTTACCACGGGCTCCGCTTGTTTAACTGCCTCATCAATGGCATCGTCATGATTATAAACAATTTTTACCGTAGCACCCGTAAGGGTAGCATATGCCATTGCAGCAGCTCTATTGATCTGTTGATGTTCAGCGATTTGTTCTATTGAATCTGGATCTCTGTTTCTCGTGGCATCCTTTGCTCTTCGGTTATAGATTTCATCTGGGTCTGCTTCGACAACAACAATTGCAGTAGGTTTCAGTTTTTTTAGAATCCACTCGGGAAGTCCTGGCATATATCCCTTGGGTGTTTTTACTGTGCAATGAGTATCTAAAATAACGTTACCCATAGAGGCGACTTTTTCTGCTGATCGAATCTGTAGCTCTTTTTGTTGTTCAAGGGTGAGTTTTCTCATTTCGTCTCTGTCTTTAACAAGGCCCATTTCTTTTGCAGTATCAATCATGACCGTTCCAAATGTGACAAACTCCATATCTAGCCCCTCTGCAGCTCGTTTCATAACTGTTGTTTTCCCGACTCCAGGGATACCGGTAACGACAATTACTCCCATATTCTACCTCACTTAGTCAGCTCCGAAGAATCCTCTCAAAACAGGATGCATCTCCATTGCTTGCTCTTTGGCAATTTGTTCATACAGGTTAATTATAATACCAACGGTAAGAAGCAGACCGGTACCACTCGCGTTTCCAACTGTACCTATTGCATCTGCAAATCCTGCAAGTGCACCAACAGCAAAACCACCGATAACTGTTACAACGGGAATGTATCGCTCGAGCACGCGTCCTAAAACCCGTGGGTCTCTTCTGAAACCAGGTATCACCATGCCTGAGCTTTGTATTTGTTTTGCCACGTCCCGTGGCCCCATATTTGTTGTTTCAATCCAGAATTTAGCAAAGAGAATTGATCCAAAAATCATCACTGATAAGTATATGATTACTTTAAGTGCAAACTGCCAGGGCATATGGGCACCATCTCCTCCTGAAATTATCGGTATAAGCCAACCTCTTATTCCGTTAAGAGTTGAGAGATACCACGCGCCCCCAGCAATGGGGGCAGTCGATCCCCCTGCCGTATCATATGCTCCTATCCACCATTGATGTCCTATGAGCGGTAATCTACTCATTGATGGATGCGTATAAAACAACAGTGCAAACATGTTGACATTTGCAAGCAATGCAGCCATTAAAATAACAGGAATGTTTGATGCATAGATAAGTCTGATTGGATACCTCCCTCGCGCACCTCTCACCCTCGCATGTGCAAGCGGAAGTTCAATTCTTGTTGATTCTGTATAAACAACAATCAAAAATATCGCAATAGTTCCTATTAACGGCACTATTGCATTCTGAAATCCTTGATGCCCAATAAACAGTACTTCAAAACCGTATTCTACCATTTCACCTAAGCTTAATTGAGAGGCGATATGATAAGTTCCAAAGAACGTACCTGCAGGAATGTCAGATCCTGCAGCAGGTAACCAGTTAAAAAGACCAGTAAATATTGCTTGAGATACACCTGCAGCAATAAAGAGGGAGATTCCAGAACCAATACCCCATTTTGAAATCAACTCATCCATAAGAAATACGAGGAATGCCCCCATACATAATTGGGAGATAATAATCGCGTTTGCAAGACCTGTTCCACCAACCATAGTTATTAAGTTTTCGCTGGGGCTGAGATACCCATATACTTGCGGTACTGCTTCGACGAGAATCATAACGATAACAAGTATTTTTTGCGTTCCTTGATAGATTGCTTTATCTTCTTTTTTAGTGAGATCTAGTCGTATTATTTTTGCACCGACAAAAAGCTGCAAGATAATTGATGCGGTAACAATAGGTCCGATACCAAGATGCATAATGGAACCTGAGGCTCCTGCCATAATCGCACGAAAACCTGCAAACATGTCAAGTACGGTTCCACCGACACCATAAATCATGATATTTGTTAAAATGAAATAAATAACCAAACAAAGAATAGTCCAAAGTATCTTTGTCCTAAAATTAACATGTCCTTCTGGTTTGGAGACAGCAGGCCATCGTTCAATTACTGGTTTTAATGCAAATAAACGACTTTTCTTTTCTTCAGCCATAATAAAAACCTTATTCTACCTTTACTTCTCCGCCTTTTTCAGTAATTTTATCTATTGCTTTTTGTGATGCAGCCTTTACATTAATTTTTACACCACTATTAATCTTTCCTCCACCTAGTAGCTTATCAAATCCTTCTTTTGTGAGATTGATGTCTTTCTTGCCGGGAAACCTTTCTTCTAATTGACCAACATTGATGATTTTGTCTTTTTTGACGATACTAGGATGTCTTTTGAAGCCATGTCTGCCGAAATGATCAGGCATGTATTTTGTCATATACATGTGTCTATGTTTCATTAGACCAGCGTTTCCTCTGCCGCCTCTTAGACCTGCTCCTCTGCCACCCTTTTTTCCTCTCCCGTGAGTCATTGATCCTCTGAATTTCTTTGTCTTTGTTCGTGCCAATTCAATCACTATTCCTTACTTTTCTTTCATCTATAGGTCGAAAGCAGATAAAGTAATCATATTATTATACTTTCGGATAAGTTACTTTCGGATAAGTTTTAAAAGATGTTTATTTTGCAAACAGGTCAATATATCCAACTGTTTTTAAAATAAAGACCGGTTTATTTGTTTTTTTTACTGCTTCTTCAGCTTCTTTCTTTGCATCTTTTAATGAGCATTTACCAAGATCGTTGATGTTTTCGCCATCATCTAAAATGTATTCTTCATCGGCACTTTTGATATACTTCAACTTCATCTATTTATACCCCATTTACTGTTTTTCTCAATATCATCAATACATAATTGTTTTTAAAATTGTTTTGTTTTTTTAATTAGATGTTTCAGATTTTTGTCTCTATTCTTAGCATTGTTACATCATAATATGCAATTTGTTTTTCATGGAACTCAAACATCCAGCGTATCGGAAACACATACTTTTTTTTATATGTGATAGTCCCACCTAAGGAAAAAATCATTTTTTCTAAGAAAGGAATTGTCTTGGTTAAATGAAGAGAATATATAACATGAGAGATTTCAAATCCTTTTTCAATAAATTTTCTATCTGCTTTTTGATTGCTTTTCTGTGCACCAAACGGTGGGTTCATAAAGACAGTATCGCATTTTGTTTCAACATCTTTTACATTTTTTACTCTGAATTCTATTTCAAGATTGTTTTCTTCTGCGTACTCTCTAGCAATCTGTATGACGTTTTCATCTACATCAATTCCAAAGATCTTTTTTGCACCAGCAATTGCAGCACCCACAGAAAAAATTCCTGTACCGCAGCCTAAATCAACGATCTTTTTGTCTTGTATGTCCCCAAATTGATGCGCTGTGAAAATGATATCTGCAGCGATTGTTGCTGGTGTCATGTATTGTTCCAAAGTTGGTATTGGTTTTTTTGGTAAAGGTACTTTTTGCAGCAGTATCTCTAATTCTTTTTTTTTCATTTCTTGATTAAAGATGAAATTTTGTTTAATAAAACTTTATCAGGCACAAATTTTATTTGCTGGAGGTAGTTCTAGGGACACTTTTGGGCTCGTAGATCAGCGGAAGATCGCCTCCTTGGCATGGAGGAGGCCTCGGGTTCAAATCCCGACGAGTCCACTTTAGTTTCTGTCCATCGAGATATTTTTTAAATAATTATTTTTAAATAAATAAATTTGTATACAAAAACTATAAATATGGGAAATCCTGTTGTAGTATTGCTAATATAAAAAGTTGATGGTTCTATTATGATAAGAACAAAAGTAATAAATGATTCCACCGATTTAGTATCAATATTTCGAGCGTTTGATACCTCAACAAAAAAAGAAGTTTTTATGGAAATCTCAAAAGACTGGATACCAACAAGTATGATTCTTGAAAAATTTGGAGAAGATGGTCAAGACGCTCTTGAGTTTTTTGACAAAATGAAACTCGCAGAAACAAAATGGACAACACCAGAGGACGGCATGGATGGGAAACCTCAAAAAATGTACCGCTCGTTTTATTCAATCTTCAACATAAACATCTCCTGCCCTGTCAATGAAATAAGTGAAATATTCAACATCTCATCATTAGACGACGACAACTTTAAAAAACTGGAAAAAGAAATTTATACCTTTATTGGAGA
>JAUWYM010000123.1 GCA_030615845.1 Thermoplasmatota archaeon
GTTTGAAAAATTGGAAGAATAAAGGCAACATTACCCACCATAATATGAAGGATTTTCCTACTGGCAATTGGATATCTTTTTGAGAGTAATTTTTCAGTAACAATAAGAAGAACAGCAACATAGAGATAAACAAGAACAACTCCGATAAAATCATTTTGAAACATAGCTTTCATCCAGTAAAAACTCCAATTAAAAACGCAAGAAGACCAACAAAAATTGCAACCAACGTAAATATACGATAAAACTTCATATCCACCCGTTTCTTAAAAATCAACTGCAAAGAAGTACTAAGAAGCATGGTATCAGTTACAAAGACAAGAGCGAGATAGTACATGTTTCTATAATAAAAACCATAACTTTCCATAAAAAAAGGAATAAAACTAAGAGCAATAGCAATAATGTAAAATATGGCAGAAAGAACATTTGACACCCGAATTCCAACATAGCTAGGAAACGATTTAACACCACTCTTCCTGTCTCCCTCGAAATCCATAACATCCTTCATTATTTCCCTACCAACACCAGCAAAAAAAGCAATGAGAGCAATAATAAAAATCACTGGAGGAATAACAAAAAAAGTCAACATATTTTTTTCAAGTACTGCCGCTCCACCAAAAATGAAAGGAATAGCCATTGTATAGGCAATATAGAAATTTCCAAGAAGCTTTATCTTCTTCATTTTCACATCATAAAGTATTGCAAAAAATGCTGTGACAAGAGCAATGATAAAACAGGTGAAATTGACAAAAAACGAACTCAGTATTCCGAGAGGAAGTAAGATAAAAAACAAATATAACGCAGTTTTCGGAGCAATATCTCCTCTAACGAGTGGACGATCTAATCGTTTATTTTTTTTATCAATTTCTAAATCATAGTAATCATTTAAAGCAAACGTACTTGCTTCAAGAAATAAGACAGTAATAAACGTCAATATTAACTTATCAACAGGTGGAAAACCAGTAAAGTTATCCAACATCTTTTGTGCTATGACAGAACCAATAAGTACAGCAATAAAAAGCATCAATCCATGCTCAAGTCTCATCAGCTCCCAGATCGCTTTAAGCTTTCTCATCAGTAACTGAAATAATGTGTTTTATTATAAACTTTTAACACCATAACTTTTTTTCAAGCCTTATGAAAAGATTTTTAGTACAAATGAATCATTACAGCTTAGATGTAAGTTTAGGTGAGATGAATGAAATATAAAATATCAGGAGACAATTTGCAGCTGGTTACACTTGAAATAAGCCCAAACGAAAAAATTTATGCTGAAGCCGGTTCAATGGTATATCAAAGTGGCAATATCAATATGGGGGCAAAAATGAGAGGCGGCTTTTTGAAGGGACTTGGTAGAAAATTTGCAGGAGAGACGATGTTTCTAACTGAATTTACTTCAACTGGAGGAACTGGAATAGTTTCATTTGGAGGAAATGCCCCCGGTACAATAAAACCTATTGAGTTAACATCTGGCAAGGAATTTCTTGTTCAAAAGGATGCTTTTCTTGTTGCTGAAGATAGCGTGGACATGAGTATTGCATTTCAGAAAAAACTTGGAGCAGCATTTTTTGGTGGAGAAGGTTTCATTCTTGAAAAATTATCAGGAAATGGAACAGTTTTCATACATGCTTGCGGAGATTTTGTTGAGTTTGACCTCAAACCTGAACAAGTTCTTAAGGTTGATACAGGTAGTGTCGTTGGTTGGGATGGTACGGTAACCTATGATATACAAAGAGTGAAAGGCATTAAAACAATGTTTTTTGGTGGAGAAGGAATATTTTTAACGACGCTAAAAGGGCCAGGTAAAATCATTATTCAGTCAATGAATCTTGGTAATCTTGCAACTGCGTTACGACCATTCCTACCATCTAGCAGAGGGACTTCAGGATCAGGCGGTATAGCTAGAACCGTGGTTGGTGGGTTGACAAGATGATTAACGGATTATTAGCGGCTTTACTCGCAGCTTTAATAGTCGCAGGTGTAATAATTGGGATTTTCTATCTATTTTTATCAGGTGTACTTATATGGCTTGGAGGGATTTTTGTAGCAGGGCTTATAGTTGGAGCCATAATTTTGTTTGCTATTATATTCATCTTTGCTATTATAGTATTTTTCGCTCTGTTTTATTACCTAGCAGAGAAAAAACCAGAGATAACACCGGGCGAATACAAACTAGGAGAAGAGAAAGGAAAAAACGAATAACGCATGATTCTACTACTTTCAACTTTTCTTTTTTATTTTTTATGAGGATATCTTTTAAAAATTAGTTATTTCTGTGGTTCTATAATTACTTTGATAGACCTCCTAGCTTCAGCTACCAACTTGAATCCTTTAGCAGATTCAGAAAGAGGAAGTTTATGAGTAATCATATCTGTAACTTCTACTTTTTTTGATTTTATAAGATCAATTGCCATCTCGATATCTTTTGGACTTCCCGCATATGTTGAAACCATTTTTACTTGTTTGTTCCACAATTCAAACAAAGGAAACGGTATCTCTACACCAGGTTCTGTAGGTGCGAAAAAGAGGATAGTTCCACCACTACCAACTGACTCAATGGCCTGCTTTACTGCAGATGGCGCACCTGCACAGAGGACGACAAGATCAGCAAGTCTTCCATCATTATATTTTTTTACTTGTTCTGGCACATTTTCTTTTGCATGTATTACAGCATCTGCACCAAGTTTCTTTGCAGTTTCAAGTCGAAAATCGTCAATATCTGTAGAAATTATCCTCCCTGCTTTATATGCACGAGCAAGTTTTATATGAAGTAGCCCTGAGATGCCACTTCCAATGATAAGCACGCTTTGCCTCGGTTTCATTTTTGCTATTCTAAGTCCTCTTACCACACAAGCAAGTGGTTCAATAAACGCACCTTCTTCATAGGACATTTCCTCAGGCAAAAGAAATACGCCTCTGTCAACGTTTATCTCTGGGATCTTCAGATATTCTGCAAAACCTCCAGGATAAAAATTTGTAGAATGTAAAGTGTCACAAAGTGTATGCTGATCGTTAAGACAGAAACGGCAGGTATTACAAGGAACATGATGGGAGACAAATACTCTATCGCCTACCTTGTATTTTTTTACGTTTCTACCAACTTCAACGATATCTCCAGCGATTTCATGGCCAAGCACGCAAGGGGCTTTTTTGATTCGATACCATTCCATGACATCGCTACCACAGATGCCACTTGCTTGAATTTTAACAAGTAGTTCATTATCATTGATTTTAGGTATCGGCATTTCTTCCATACGGACATCATTGTTGTTGTAGTACATGGCAATTTTCATTGTTTTCATCTGCATCTCACATCTCAACGTATATCTTTGTTTAATACATTTTTTTAGTAGAGGTACATGAAAAAATTAATATTTAATAATTGTACTTGTTATTTTACTAGAGCAACCTTCCTACTTTTTAGTAGCTTTAAATATTTCAAAACCTTCTTTTGGCGTTGCCTTTTTGTGAACGATTGCATTTACTGCCTTGATCATTCCAACTGGACTTGAACTTTGGAAGATATTTCTCCCCATATCTACACCAATTGCTCCTGCTTGCAGTGCATCATAAGCCATTTGCAACGCATCTTTTTCAGGTATTTTTTTTCCCCCGGCAATAACAATGGGAACAGGGCATGATTCTACGATTTTTTCGAAATCCTTACAGTAATATGTCTTAACTATGCTTGCACCAAGTTCTGCTGCCATTCTAGAAGCTAGTGAAAGATATTTTGCATCTTTCCCAAGACCGCGGCCAACAGCGGTTACTGCAAGAACAGGGATGCCATATCGGTTTGCTTCATCAATTATTTTGGTAAATGCAAGAAGGGTGTCTCTTTCAAATGGTTGACCGACAAGAATAGAAAAAGCAACTGCAGAAACGTTAAGCCGTATCGCATCTTCCATTGATACGATAATTCCTTCATGAAGAAGATTTGTTTCATTGAGAATGCTAGTGCCTCCTGATACTCTCAGACAGATGGGAATATCTGTTCC
>JAUWYM010000119.1 GCA_030615845.1 Thermoplasmatota archaeon
CAACAAGATTTCTCTTTGACATTATGCCTCTCCCTCCATCCGTTTTGTACCTTTAATTGCAATGATAAAAATCGCAGTAGTAAGACATGCTCCTACACCTGCCTGGGCGATTGCAACATCAGGTGCTTGAAGAATATAAAACTCAAGAGAAAGTAGTAAACTCATTGCAGCAAAAGCAATAACTGCTGCAAGCAGATCTTTTAGTAAAACGGCAACTATAGAAGCTGCGACAATTAAGATAGGAAGTACAATATGGATTGTGTTTATCAATAGTTCTTCTGACATTATTTTTCCGCCTCCGACTTTTTCTTTACAGCAGATTTTTTCTTCATCGTCTTTGCTACAGTCATATTTTTTAAATCATCTACAACAGCTCCGATTGGCTTCACACCACTTCGATGAGCAGCACGAGCAATCGCATGAGCACCGGTTGGATTTGTAATAAGTATTGCCGCGAGAGCAACAATGGAATGAATTGCAAGAACAGACCCGTTTGTATCCCCAATCCACCAGTTTTTCAAACCCAGAAGAACCACTGAACCGACAAGAAAGATTGAACCAAATGTAGTACATTTCGTACCAGCATGCAACCTCGTATAGACATCAGGAAAACGCAACAACCCAATACCCGCAAGAAGATTAAAAAACACGCCAACCCCTAAGAGAATATAAATGATAATTTCAAACATTTAGAACTCACCTCCTTCCAAATATTTTGCGATAAATAACGTAGAAATAAATGAAAGCAAAGCATAGACAATTGCAACATCGATATAGATGACCTCATTAAATGCAGCACCAAAAACTACCATAAGAACAATCACAATGGTGTTTATCGTATCCAAACCAACGATTCTATCTGGTGCAGTTGGTCCTCGGATGACTCTAATCATGGCCATTATACTACAAAGTAAAAGCGCTAAAAAAACAATCAAGTATTCAAATGCCATCATTCTGCAATCCTCCTAATCCAATTATGGAAATTACTGCAGATGTATTTACAATCAACAGGTTTTTTTGCTATCGCTTCCTTTTTAACATTTATCCAGTGAATGTAAAGATCATTTTTGTTTTCATCAATATCCACAGTCAACGTACCTGGGGTAAGTGTTATTGAATTTGCAAGTAATGTTATCACAAGATCTGTCTTGAGGTCTGGAGAGATTTTTACAATACCTGGGTTAATCTTACCGGTTATCACTCGATATGCCACGTCAAGGTTTGCTTTTGCCATCGCGACAAAAAAAGGCCCGATGACATACACGAGAAATGTGATCCATCTTACAGGATTTGCCATTCTAAAATTATCCTTCACAAATATTGTTCGTGCGATGAATCCAACAATGAGTGAGAGAATCACTCCAAACAAAATCTCATAGAGACTCCAAAGCCCTAAAATCCTAGTTCCACTCCCTGTCGTAAGAAGAAGATAGGTTATGAAACAGATGATGGTTGTAACGACAAACGCTAACATATTTTCCTCCCAAATTATTCTCGTTCTTAACCGAGGGTAATCATAAGACTTTTTAAAAACTTGCGGTTTAAACGAAAATGCTCAGAATATGTGAATTCATCGATAAAAGATATTGTAAATTTTAAATCAGAATTTTTCACATCAAAAATATTAAAGGCTATTGTTATTTTGGTTACGGTGAAATTAATGAATGCAAAACTTATTGGCTTTACTCCAAACCCAGAAAAACTACCTGCAATGGCTGCAAAACTTACACATAGTAAGACAAAACCTGAAGATTTAGATAAATCCTCAGATAAAGAATTAAAAACCATACTTGAATATGTAATGAAACTAGGTCACACAAGCGTTGTCGAACACACCTGTTTTACGTTCGCAATAAGTGATGTAAGCAGGTCCTTGACACATCAACTTGTACGGCATAGAATCGCTAGCTATGCTCAGCAGAGTCAACGATACGTCAATCTTAATGAGCCGAATTATGTTATTCCTCCTACAATAGAAAAAGATAAAAAAATGAAAAAAGCCTATGAAGAAACCATGGACGTTATCTGGAAACAATACAACAAACTCCTAGAAATGAACATCCCGGCAGAAGACTCGCGTTATGTGCTTCCAAATGCCACTTGCACAAATATTGTTGTGACTATGAATGCCCGCTCCTTGATTAATTTTTTTGAATTACGATGCTGTCTTCATGCTCAATGGGAGATACGAAAACTTGCAAATAAAATGTTACAGGAGGTAAAAAAAATAGCGCCTACTATTTTTAAGAACGCAGGTCCACCCTGTAAAACAAGACATGTCTGTCCAGAACGCAAAAAGGATTGCCCATTATATCCAAAGTGAGAACAAATGAAAAGACCGTACGTAATTATAAATTGTGCAATGTCAGCCGATGGAAAGATCGCACTTCCAAATAGAAAACAGTTGAGAATATCTTGTGACGAAGACATAAAACGAATGTACAATCTGAGAAATGAAGTAGATGCAGTACTTGTCGGAATTGAAACAATACTTTCTGATGATCCAAAACTAACAGTGAAAGAAAAATATGTGAAGAATCCGAAACATCCTTTAAGAGTTGTTCTTGATGGTAAATGTAGAACTCCAAAAGATGCTTTGATTCTAAATGATTCTGCAAAAACATTAATTATTGCAGGTGAGGGAAATGAAAAACAGTTTGACTTTGAACATGTAGAAGTGGTTGGATGTAAAACCGATAGTAGGGGACATATTGATTTAGACTGTGTACTTGATCTTTTGTATCAAAAAGGAGTAAAAAAACTATTAGTTGAAGGAGGGAGCACGGTTATCTGGAGTTTTTTAAAAAGGAGATTTGTAAACGATCTATACATCTACATCGGACCATACATTATTGGAGGAAAAAACACTCCTACAGTAGCAGATGGAGTAGGTATAAAAAACGAAGATGAATTAATTTTGCTAAAAATTGTAGATATAAATAGATTAGGCCCTGGTGTTTTATTTCATTATCAACTGATATTATGAAACTCTTATGCGATCAAATGCTTGGAACACTTGCAATATGGCTCCGTATTTTAGGGTTTGACACATCCTATGCAAATGATATGATTACGGATGATGAATTATTGCATATTGCAAACAATGAAAAACGCACAATTATTTCTCGAGATAAAGAGTTAATAATTAGAGGAAAAAAGAAAAATCTGACTACTATTGAAGTAAATACGACAGATCTCGATGAACAATTACATCAAGTTTTAAGAATCATATCCATTGATAAAAAATTTGTTTTGTCACGATGCACTCTTTGCAACACTATACTGGAAACAAGAACAAAAAGCAGTGTTGAAGGAAAGGTACCTAAGAAAGTCTTTGAGAATAATGACAAGTTTTGGTTTTGTACCACATGCAACAAGTATTATTGGAAAGGGAGTCACTACGAGAAGATAATGCATAAAATAGATGAAATCAAAAAGGAAATAACAAAACAATAAAGCTACAACATCCGTATCATTTGTGCGTGTAGGACTCCTTTTATTTTTAGGATACAATCTGGATCTACAAGACCCAGTTTTATCGCACACGTTACTGTTTCTTTTCCAACAAGATTTGCAATAGTTGCATCAAGCAGATATTTTTCGAGAGTTTTTTTATCAATGCGATCTCCGTCATAGAAATGTTTTGAGACATCTATCTGAAATTTACCATCGATGAATCTTTTTCCCAGCAGTTCTTCATCGCAGGCACCGATAACAAGATCATTGCCTTGTTTGAAGACTCTAATGCTAATCATTTTATCTAGTTTCCTTGATAATTATTCGCTACGTTAATATTAATCACTCATGTTTTATATTTGTTTCGAAAAAAACGGTAAAAAGTGATACAGTTTTACCTAAATTACATCATAGTAGAAACGTTGTTTACATCGTTAAAGTTATGATCCAAACCCCGCATACAATAAGCGCAGATGCAAATACGATCTTTGCAACTTTCACTTTGACGCTTAAAACATATTGATAATGAAGTGATTGTGGGCAAAAAATGCTTGTCTGATCTTTTCTTTCAAGAATATTTCCCATCATATATCATCTCATAATAGTTTTGTCTTTCCAAATATAAAGAACTTGTTGTACAATTGTTACCGGATTTATTATGAGTATTTCTCGGAGAAAAAAAGAGTTCGGGGAAAATGGTACTTTGACAGAATTACACGGATGTGGGACAGAAAAAGTTAACTCTTATTCATCAACGATG
>JAUWYM010000103.1 GCA_030615845.1 Thermoplasmatota archaeon
TTTGAGGTTCGGAAAGTAACATCTTGCACTTCAAATATGATGCTACCTGGATATAGCGTATGCCTGCATCCTCATCATTAATGTTTTATATCAGGAAAGTATTTCATATGATGGTTCCGTAATGAGAACCACCTAAAATGGGATGCAAGATGGGAAATAACTTAATGTCCTCTATTGCTGTAGAGTCTGTTGCTATTCTGAAAGATATAAATCCATTTGAAATGTTGTTTTTGGGGATGGTTCAATGAAAGATGAACCAGATATTGTAAAAGAGTTGATGGAAGCAGAAAGACTCGGCATGCTTCAGAGTAAGGTACAGAGTACTTATGAGAAATTACAGGTGCTAGAGGAGCAGCCTGAAGATGTACCAGATGAGATGAGCGGTGTTTGTGAACGTGATGTCGAAAAAAAGACAAGAAATGACAACACAGACTATGGGATGGCCGAAGAGACACTGCGGGAAAGTGAAGAGAAATTTAGGGGCATCTTTGAAAGAGCTAATGATGCCATCATTCTTTTAGATAAATCCGGAAGAATTCTTGATGTCAATAGAAAAGGTGCAGTATTGTTTGGCGGGTCAAAAAAGGAACTGGTGGGAAAGCATTTCACAAAGGTAGGCATATTTCATCTTGGAGATGCGCCAAAGCTTATGGCTAATTTTGCAAGAATTCTTACAGCTAAAGAAAGCACTATTGACATATCCATCAAAAACAAGAAAGGCCAAGAGATATTTTTAGAATGTTCTGGTTCACTTATGAAAAGAGATGGTAAACTTAGCGGCATGTTGGTCGTTGCACGAGATATCACCGAACGAAAGAGGATGCAAGACGAACTCAAAGAATCTGAAGAGAAATATAGAAATCGATTTGAAAATATATTAGATGCTGTCTTCATAGCCGACGCTGAAACAGGCATAATAATTGACTGCAACAATGCAGCAATAGAATTGGTTGGTAGGAAAAAGTCAGAAATGGTTGGTAAACATCAACAGATTCTTCACCCTCCACAAAACGACGAAGGAAAATTTACCAGTACTTTCAAACAACATCTCAAAGAAAAGGAAGGGCAAATTCTAGAAACTCAGGTTATTACCAAAAAAGGGAAAATAAAAGATGTTGCAATAAAGGCCAATATATTTGAATCTAGGGGCAAAAAAGTGATACAAGGGATATTTCGTGACATTACCGAACGAAAAAAAGCGGAGGAGGAACTGGAGAAGACTAAGGGGCATTTCCAAATGTTGTTTAACACCATGGTTGACCCCGTGGTTATTGTTGATTCAAGGGGTAAATTTTTGGAAATAACTGATAGAGTAGAAGAAATAACCGGGTTTAAAAAAGAGGAGTTACTAGGGAAAAGTTTTGTAAGAACAAATATTGTGACGGGGAAAAGCAAGAGAACTCTGTTAAAGAGTTTGATTAAAAGAATGGCAGGGATAAAACTAGTACCTTACGAGGTTGAAGTGCTTACAAAAGATGGTGAAAAAATACCTTTCGAAGTAAATGCAGCAAAGATTGACTACATGGGTAAATCTGCAGATATGGTTGTATTTCGAAATATCAGTGATAGGAAAAAAGCAGAAGAAAAACTTAAAAAGAAGAACGAAGAACTGGATAATAGGACGGCAGAGTTAAATGCGATGAATAGTCAGTTGACTGCAATGAATGTAGAGTTGAAAGAAGCACACGAGATTGTTCGGAATATGAATAGTGAACTTGAACAAAAAATTGAAGAAAGAACAGAGAAGATTGGAAAACTTTTACAGCAGAAAGATGAGTTCATTAATCAGCTTGGTCATGACCTGAAAACGCCATTGACACCTTTGGTTGCTTTAACTCCGCTGTTGAGAAAAAGTGTGGGTGATAAACCTGAACTAATAAAGATTGTGGATACTCTTGTTAATAGCACGAATCATATGAAAAACATGGTTGATAAGACATTACAGCTTGCTAATCTTAATTCATCTAAAGTAACGTTTGAATTTGAAGAAACTAATCTTGTTTCAGAAATCAATGATGCTATTGAGAATAACCAGTATCTTTTAGATGAAAACAATATGGATGTTAAGAACATGGTTGATGAAGAAATCATCGTTCATGTAGATAAACTGCAGCTTGACGTAGTTTTTAATAATCTGTTCACTAATGCGATAAAATACTCTAAAGATAGTAAAGGCAATATCGTTATTGACGTTAAAAAAACAAAAGATGATGATGAGATTATTGTTTCTGTTAAGGATGATGGTATCGGTATAACCAGTGAACAGCAGGAACATATTTTTGATGAGTTTTATAAGGTTGATTCCAGTCGTCATGACCTCGACTCTAGTGGTCTGGGACTTGCGATTTGTAAGCATATTGTTGAGCATCATGGTGGTCGTATTTGGGTTGAAAGCTATGGTCCTGGAAGGGGTTGTACTTTTTATTTCACATTAAAAACAGGAGGAAAAAAAGATGAAAAATAAGATATTACTTGTAGATGACGACCCTGATATTTGTCTCACTATGAAAACAGTTTTTGATGATGCCGGTTTTGATTTGCATGTTGTGAAAAATGGCAGTGAGTGTCTTGAGGCGCTGGAGAAGGGTTTCCATGGTGTTGTTTTGATGGATGTTATGATGCCTGGTATGAGCGGTTGGGATGTTGTCCGTGAAATGGTAAATAAGGGTTATATGGAGGGTAATGTTGTTGCGATGTTTTCTGCGAAAGCCCCGCCTGAAGAGGATATGGATAGTCTTAGAGAGTATGTAGCAGATTTTATTAAAAAGCCTTTTGAACCTGAGAAGCTCATAAAGATTGTTAATGGATATTTCGATAAACTTCAAAATCCATAGTTTTTCAAGCTATCTTTTTCAATTATCCTCACATCCATCAGACAAAACGAGATTTGAATACACTTTTACCGGTAGATTGAAGTTAAAAATGTTTTTATAATTCATCTAAGATAATATTATGCTCCCATCGGGAAGGGAACACGAATTTACTAGTAAATTTATGATGTTATGAATGATGGTGGGTATTAAAATGCAGTATTTTCTACTATTTCTTCTCCAAAACCTTATCAATTCTATTCTTCAACTCTTCTGTTTTAACAGGTTTTTCGATATAATCATCGCCTAAAAAACCTCCAGCTTTTTTAGCAGTCATGTCAGTTCGTACAGTAAGAAACACTATAGGAATATCTTTCCATGATGGATTATCTCTCAACCTGTTAAAGACTTCCCAACCGCTCATACCAGGCATCATGATATCTAAAAGAATTAAATCAGGCATCTCATTGTTTTTTAGTAATTCAAGACACTTCATTCCACTATTTGCAGGAATAATTTCCAGTTCACCACCATATTTATCTTCCAAAGCTGTTTTGATACCAAAAATCAGGTCTTCATCATCATCTACCAACATAATTTTCTTCATTTCCCTAACTCACCTCACTGATACTATTCTATCAACCAATCCTTTGCATCATCAATATTGTCAAATGGTTTTGTTACTAAACCTGAAGAAATACTGAAGGACTTTATAAAGATTTCTTGAGTTTTGGTGCACCCGCTGTAAATTTAGTTGCAAATGCTTTTATATGTAAAAAGTATTTCATATTGGGGCTCTGTGATGCACAAAGATTTGCAAATTGATGATATTTCTGAATCGGGTGGAATATTATATCGAAGTGAATTTATTTACTATGTAGGTTCGTTGATTTTTGGTACGGGCATTGCATCACTTTCTATAGGGACTGCATTTGTTATGATTTTCACACTGCATTCTAAATCAGATCCAGGGGAGATTATTCTTACTACCGTTTTAGTAGCTCTTGGTATTGCACTGATCTTGATTGGCATTAATATTATGATGAGACATACGAAATATGGGAAATACATTGTGATTGTGAGTTCTTTCTTGTCATTGATTGCTGTTCTAATTTTTGTAGTGAGTTATTATAATAATTACTGGTATTATCCCCTTATAAGTTATGTTATTGCTTTTTATGCTATCGGATTTTCAATGTTGTTAGGTAATGCGTTTGCTAATATAACGGTCTGGACGATTCGCGGAAAAACTGAAATTGCAACAAGTGGGGAAGACAAGGGCAGAATATATACCGATGAAGAAATTCAACGAGATATAGAAGAAGCAACAAGAAAAAGTATGGAATTAGCCGCCAGTGGATTACAATTTGAAATAGGTAACGATGGCATGGAGAACATGAAAGTAGGTGAGGCCTTTTATGAATCTCGTGGTGTGGTGACACGCGTCAAAGACGATATGGGTGAATCACTAACTTTGAGACATACAATTAGCTCAGGTGAAACTGAGAAATGGGGTTCAATAGGACTTGATAAAGACTCGATGCAATTGGCCAAAGCCTTAGAAGAACAAACAACTGAGAAAAAGAGATTCGTAGATATTAAAGGAAGAATTGAAAAAGGATGGGGGAAATTTACCAGTTTTCTAAGGTTAAAATAGTAGCTAAAGCCGTTTAGACACCCGAAACGTTTTTAAACCAAATATCGCTTTAGTCTTGTAATTAGCTAGGATGGATGTGATGTAAAAATGGCGAAAGG
>JAUWYM010000013.1 GCA_030615845.1 Thermoplasmatota archaeon
TATCAATATCCCACATGGAATAGTCGTTAACAATTGGAGGCCAGATTTCATTAACAATTTCATAGCTGCCATCCTGCCCGTCAATAAGTACATATCGTGTTGGATGAGTAAAAAGCAACTTAGGTTCATCATCAATAAAAGCAAACCAAGTAGCACCAGTTAGAGGATATGAATCTCCTGCTTCAGATTTAACAGAATCAGTTGTTCTTAGAGGTTCAGATAACATAAAGGCTGAAATTCTATCATCTGATGCACTAGGGTCAAGTATGCTAATCAAAATTGCAATAGCTTCATCAAGAGTTATTTCTGTCGCAGGAGGTGTTCCATCATCAGTTGTTGAATCTTGTTGCACACATCCGCTAATAAAAACTGCTCCAACTAATATCATACTAACTATCAATATCTTTATTTTTTCCATCTCGTATCTCCACAAAATTTTAACTCCAAAATAATTTAATTCAACTTAAGGATTTCTAAAAAAACAAGTGAGAACTTTTGCTTGTCATAAAACCCCTATATACTTATTCTATGAGTTCTTTTAGCTTATTAATAGAATCTTTCACATTTCCAGCTTTCATAATATGTGAACCTGAAACAAACAGATTTGCACCTGCCTTATTCACAAGATCAATTGTTTTATCTGTAACTCCTCCATCAACTTCTATATCCAGATCAGGTTTCAAATTTCTCAATTCTTTAATTTTATCTAACATTTCAGGAAGGAAAGGACTTCCATAAAAACCAGGATTAACAGTCATAATCAAAATTTTCTGAACCGCAAACCTCAAGATATATCCCAAATGGAATTAGATAAAAGTCAGGTGCCCAAACTCTTGGCCTTTTATTTTCATCCCATATAAAAACAGGTTTTTCATAAGCCCATTTAATACCCATTTCTTTCAATAAATCAGCTACTTCTTTTTCACATCTTGTCATTTTTTCATAGATAGATTCCCTTTGCATAATCAAACCTCCGAAAAAGGTTGAATTAAGGAGAAAATTTAGCTAAAAACAACAGAGTTAAAACTCAAGATCTCTTCCTGAATATCTCCCCTGTTGGCCTGTTTAACTCCCGGCAGATCCGTTCTCTCAACGCTTAAGACCAGATATTTCCCCTTATCCTCCAGATAACAACGGTGTTATGTGGAATATATTATTTGATAAAACCTGCAGGTATTGCTCCAGGAAATTAAACTTGATAGTTTTTTTCTCCTTTTCATTTTAAAAAATTGTTCTTTTGTCATCGATGCATGTCTTAAACATGAATTAATGATAACATTAAGTTTTAGCAGAATTTCGTAATATATCAAAAATTATGCTACAATTAATTTAACATACTCCATTTTTCTGCTCGTTTGAAATAATCTAATCATCTCTTTTATTCTGTCAGCATCACCATCTAACACAAATATTTCGAGACATTTGTCCTCTCTTAGATGGCTATGGATTTGTGTGTTTGTAACATCTTCAAACTTATGCTTAATTTCTGATACAACGTTCTCTGCTTCTTGACTGTGTATCAATAGGAGGATTGAATTGATATTTCCAGTTAACCTCTCCTTTTCTTTACTCTCCGATATGAGCAATCTTGCTCCAGCTCGTATTACCTCCGACCTCCCGGAATAACCAAGTGCATTTTGGATTCCATCTATTTCCTTGAGTATTGTATCGTTTAGAGATATACTGACTATTACCATGATTGAAACTAATTAATAACTTCTTTATAAGTATTACTATAAAAATTATTAACAAAGTATTTAAATGTTGATAATATCACGGAATTCAGAGATGGCAGAAATTATTAGACGAGTAGCAAATGAACTTAAAAATCATGCTCATTTTACTTTATTCGGGGCCCTTACAGGTATAATCATTATGCTTGTATTAATTTTCGGCAACTTTCTCCCCCAGGTTTCTCCAGTTTCTAAGAACATTTTTTACATTTTGCATCCGACCCATGTTTTTTTGAGTGCACTTGTAACTACAACACTATACATAAGATATGGTAAAAGAAAAATCTGGTTGGCAATTTTGATTGGCTATACCGGCTCGATAGGCATTGCAACAATAAGTGACTCAATTATTCCCTATTTAGGCGAAATCTTACTTGGTCTGCCAAATCCAGGTGTCCATATTGGTTTCATCGAAGAACCATTGCTAACTAATATTCCAGCATTTATTGGCATCCTGATTGGTTATTATTTGAAAGGAACGACTAAATTCCCACATGCCGGACACGTTTTAATAAGCACATGGGCATCGCTATTTCATATCATAATGGCACTAGGCATAACAGTGAATTGGATTCAAACTATAGGCATTTTCATATTTTTATTCCTTGCAGTGTGGCTTCCCTGTTGCACAAGCGATATAGTATACCCTCTACTATTCCCCAGAAAAACTAGGCCATAATGTTAGAAACCTCAAAATATCATTGGTAGTTAAGAACATAATCCCCCGATGATGAAAGCAATTAGATCGAAAAAAGAAGTAAGTTAATACGATGAAGTCAAACTGGTATGTATCTCCATAGTATATTTAAATAGCAGACAGTGGTTAGTATACTTGCAGACCACGGAACATCATAGATAACAGTATTCAACGACAACATTACCACAATGTATACATGCTAATCGTACATATTCTCCATCATAACCAACGACGGTATAGATATGGTTACATCCTTCAAAATCTTTCGCGAAATCACCCAAAGTATTTTGTCTCTCATAATATATAAATGTTTTGTTTAAAATAAATTTTGTAACATATATAACATATAATCTAAAAAGCATATGTATAAAACCAAGTTCATCTTCAGTTTCTGTCCGTTTTTTTATTATATTTGGTATATTTCTTGCATTTATTATCCCATCAAGAAATACTCTTTAGAAGAATTTTTGCATAGTCGAAACATAATTAAATATCATAGATATACAATCAAACCGTGTATCAGGTACCAAGAGGAACAAGGGATTTTACCCCAGATGAAATGCAAAAACGTAGATACGTTGAAGAAAATATGAAGACAACATTTACTTCATTTGGCTATGGTGAAATCCAAACTCCAACATTTGAAAATCTAGAACTCTTTACCGCAAAATCTGGTGATTCAATTGTTGAGGAGATCTATGATTTTTCTGATAAGGGTGGAAGAAAGCTTGCCTTACGACCAGAACTAACTGCTCCCGTGATACGTTTTTATGTAGAAAAACTGCAGATGGAACCAAAACCGCTTAAGTTGTTTTATTTTGGCAACTGCTTTCGATACGACAGGCCTCAAAAAGGAAGATACAGAGAATTTCAACAAGCAGGATGTGAAATAATAGGAGCAGACACACCAGAAGCATATGCTGAACTCATTGCTTTAGCTTACAATATTTTAAAAAATGTTGGTTTAAAAAACATTACGTTAAATATCGGGAACTTAAACATTATGAACTTTATGTTTACTAAGATTGGCGTATCAAAAGATTGTAAAAAAGAACTCTTACCGTTGATTGACAAATCTCAATTTGAAGAGGTTTATACGGTACTATGTGATGGTGGTGTTAATAAAGAAAAGGCTGACCTGTTTATTGACATAGTACAGACATCTAACATAAACAAGATTAAAGATTTTATTAAAAAGGACAAATCTGCAGTAGAAGACCTTTCTAACTTGGAAAAGATACTACATTTGCTAAAAAACTCACTTAAGATCAATAATTATCAGATAAAAATGAGTATTGTTCGAGGGCTTGACTACTATAAAGGACTTGTTTTTGAAATAGATGCACCAATTCTTGGAGCAGAAAAACAACTCTGCGGCGGAGGAGCATATGATTTGGTTAGCCTATTTGGCGGAAGAGATACTCCTACAGCTGGTTTTGCAATAGGTTTTGACAGAACCATTCTTGCACTAGACGCAGAACAATTTTCCTTTCCTTTACCAAAAACCGATGTATATATTATACCAGTCAATTCCGAAATGATAGAAAAATCAATTGAAATAGCTCAACAGTTACGAAAAGAGGGAGTCATAACAGAATTTGATCTCTTACGTCGAGGAGTTGGCAAGTCCTTGAAATATGCAAATTCAAAAAATAGTGAAAAGGCTATAATAATAGGACCCCAAGAGCTTGAAAAAGACTCTGTAACACTTAGAGACATGAAGACAGGAGATCAACAGCTTATAAAGATTGCAGAGATACTTTCAAAAATAAAAAATCATTGAATTACTATGAAAAAACATGTTTTTATAATAGATACTTCAGCAGTTCTTTCAGGAAAACCTATCAATTTAGGCAACGCAACTATGGTTACAGCACCTGGAGTATCTGAAGAGTTGAAACCTGGAGGAAGAGACTATCGCACGTTTCAGTTTCTTTTAGAAAAAGGCCTTTCTATCAGGTCTCCTTCAAAAGAATCAAGAGATACAATACAAAAAACTGCTGAAGAAACCGGTGATGTTAATAGATTATCATCTGCAGATATTGAAATACTTGCTTTAGCTTTAGATATAAATAATGATGAAGACAACGAAGCTATTATTTTAACAGATGATTACTCCATACAAAATGTTGCCAGTGCTCAGAATATAAAATATCAAAGTTTTTCTCAAAGAGGAATAATAAAAAAGTTTAAGTGGTTGTCTCGTTGTCCAGGATGTGGAAAGCAGTTTAAAGAATCAGTTAAAATCTGTCCGATATGTGGGACAGAAACAAGGCTTTCAAGGGCTCATAAAAAGTAGTGAATATCTATGAATGTCAAAGACTGCAAAAAAATGTTTTTACAATTCTGGCGAAGTGATAATGGTAAGATAGTGTTGATTCGAGATATTGCTGTTGCTTTACTAGCGGTTTTAATTGTATTACTCCTCCTTTGGTCATATACCGGACAGTGGTTTGCTGCTCCAATGGTTGCTATTGAATCAGGTAGTATGGAACATCCTAACTCACCATTTGGCAGACTTGGGACGATAGACGCGGGAGATATGGTGCTTGTACAGAAGGTGTATTCCAGAAATGATATTGCTGTTCATGGTGGTAATTTTGGTGGAGCTCAAGCGAAAAACGGATGGCAAACCTATGGAGATTACGGCGATGTAATCATCTACCATCCCGATGGAGACATGAAAGCAGTTCCAATAATTCATCGGGCTATGTGTTGGGTTGGTGTTGAAATTATTGATGGTCAAAGAACATATACTATCAAAGAATTTGGAATTTTCAATGAGACATCATTTGGTCCAATCCTTGAATTAGGTCTACTTACTAATGAAAAACCAAATTGGTCACATTCTGGTTTTCTTACAAAAGGAGATCACAATGATCTTTTTGATAATCTACCTAATGAAGGCATCCTTGAATCGACACAACCGATCAAACTTGATTGGATATCAGGAAAAGCAAGACTTGAAATTCCCTGGTTTGGTACAATTAATTTATTTTTTTTAGATATAATGAACGGCAAGAATAATTTAGGTAATGTACATGAGGATTGTTTACTATGTCTTGGTATCGTAATAGCCATACTTATATCAATACCAATACTACTAGATGTCAAAGATTATCTCAGACAAAAGAAAAAGGAACAACCGTAAGCTAATTTTTAAAAATCATTGATCAACTTCTGATTATAGTATAAACACTTCTAGGAGATCGGCAAAAAAGTTTAAATGGACGTATCGTTGTCCAGGATGCGAAAAGCAATTCATAGAACCAGTAAAAATCTGTCACGTATATGAGACAGATACAAAGCTTTCAAGCACTCATAAAAAGTAGTGAAGATATCATGAAGACCAAAAAAATGTTTTTACAATTCTGGAAAAGCGACAACACAAAGATAGCGTTTATAAGAGATATCATCGTAGCGTTACTTGCGGTTTTAATTGTATTACTCCTCCTATGGACATATACGGGACAATGGTTTGACGCACCAATGGTTGCTATTGAATCAGGAAGCATGGAACATCCCAACTCACCATTCGGCAGACTTGGAACAATAGACGCGGGAGATATGGTGCTTGTACAAAAAGTGTATACCGTTGATGATATTGTTACCCACGGCGGCAATCTAGGAGGCGCTCAAGCAAGAGGAGAAGGAGGATGGCAAACCTATGGAGATTACGGTGATGTGCTAATCTACAAACCCCTAGGGCAAGAAGATACACCTCAGATAATTCATCGAGTTATGTGCTGGGTCGATGTTACTAAAGAAGGCGATACAACAACATATACCATTGCTGAATACGGTATTTTCGATGAAGAAACACTAAACATACCTGAACTTGGGTTACATGATAAAAAGCCAAAACCCACGTGGACTCATTCAGGCTTTCTCACGATGGGAGATAACAACAACGTCATCGATCAGGTATCATCCATCTGCCCTCAACCACTGAAACTGGAATGGATCTCAGGAAAAGCACGACTTGAAATCCCATGGCTTGGCACCATTAACCTATTTTTCGATGACGTCCTCTACGGAAAAAACACAGTTAGTAACGTCCATGAAGACAGCTTGATTTGTTTAGGAATTCTCATAGCTATACTCATCTCAATACCTATACTGTTAGACATCAAAGATTACTTTGTGGAGAAGAAAAACCAGCAACTCTAGTCGTTTTACCGTATCTTAAAAAAAATCAGGTTTTATACCAAGCTGGATAAAAGTCATAATGGACGGGATCTTCTACTCCTGCATCTTTAAATCCTTTCAACCGTAATACACATGAATCGCAGCGACCGCAGGCCTTTTCTTTCCCTCTATAACATGACCATGTATTTTCAAATGGTATCTTAAGTTTCAAACCTGTTTTGATAATCTCAGATTTTGTAAAATGTAAAAGAGGCGTCATAATAATTATTGGTCTTCCTTCAACTCCACGTTTTGTGGCAAGATTCGCCATTTTTTGATATGCTTGTATATATTCAGGTCTGCAATCTGGATATCCTGAGAAATCAACTGCATTCACCCCGAGAAATATTGCATCTGCATCAATTGTCTCGGCATACGCTAGTGCCAGTGAAAGAAAAACAGTGTTTCGTGCAGGAACATAGGTTGATGGAATGTCTCCACCGATATTCTCCAGATCATGATCTCTGATTCCACCTTGCGATGCAGTAAGAAGAGAGGAACCAGCAATTGTATTAAAATCAATATCTAACGTTATATGGTTTTTTGCTCCGACAGCTTTTGCAATGCGTTTTGCGCACAAAAGCTCTTTTTTATGGCGTTGTTCGTAATGAAAAGAAAGAGCATATATTTCATATCCATTCTCTTTTGCAATAAAAGAGGCAACGCAGGAATCAAGTCCACCAGAAATAAGACAGACTGCTTTTTTAACCATACCTTTACCCTACAACCTTTTCTGCCCAGGCTCCCTGGCCAAATCCCTCATCAACACCGATCTCCAATTTCTTTACATTTTTAGGAAAATCGATTTCCTTTAACAATTCCTCCAGGACGAACTCAGCAAGATTTTCAGCAGTAACACTTTTCATTGGGAGAAGAATGCAATCCTCTCGTGGAAAAACATATTTTTTACCATAAAATGCGATCCGTATTTCTTTCTCATCTCTCACTACATACTTGTTTTTCTCAGGAATTAAAATCGTATGATCTAACTGATCCGCTATTTTTCTAAGTGAAGATTTTACTATTGCAAAATCTATAACAAAATCTTGCTGGTCTTTTTCACCACATATTTTCGCATGGATTGCATAGGTATGTCCATGCAAAGCACCGCATTTTTTATGACCGGGTAAAATATGAGCTGATGAAAATCGAATACCTGATTTCCAACCATCAATCTCCAATCTAAATGTCATGATAAAACCTTTTATCTATTCCACAACGGAGACATCTGCCTTAGTTTTTCAACAACTTCAGAAAGTGACTCGCAGACATACATAACGTCTTCTTCAGTTGTTTCTCGTCCAATAGAGAGTCGTATTGAACCATGGGCATACTCAGGATCAAAACCAATTGCTGCAAGTACGTGAGATGCCTGTAGTTTCTTAGACGAACATGCAGATCCAGTGGACGTTGCTATTCCTTTGGCATCCATTGCCAGCAGCATTGCTTCTCCTTCAACTCCAACAAAACGAAAATGAGCATTGTTGACAAGTCTTTTTTCGGGATGGCCATTCAAGTAACTTTCTTCAATCTGTAAAACATTTTTAATAAGTTTATCTCTAAGACTTCTTAAATATTTCATATCTTTCTGCATTCTCTCTTTTGCTAGCTCACAGGCTTTACCGAGACCAATAATCCCTGGCACATTGAGAGTGCTACTTCTCAGTCCTTTTTCATGTCCGCCACCATGAACAATAGGTTTTAATTGTACACCTTTTCGAACATATAATGCACCAACGCCTTTTGGGCCATACATTTTATGGGAGGAAAGAGCTAAAAGATCAATATGTAATTTTTTAACATCAATAGGAGTTTTCCCGATCGCCTGTACCGCATCTGTATGGAAAAGAATGTTGTTTTCTTTTGCAATCTTACCGATCTCCTCCATCGGTTCAATTGTCCCTATCTCATTGTTGGCAAACATGATAGTTATAAGAAACGTGTTTTCAGAGAGGGCAGTTTCCAACTCATCAAGTTTTACAATCCCATATTCATCAACAGGCACATATGTTACCTCAAATCCTTCTTCCTCTAGATGTTTACATGTCTGTAGTACGGCAGGATGTTCAATTTCAGAGGTGATGATGTGCGGTCCTTTTGAGCCTCTTTTCTCTTTATGTTTATATGCAACGCCTTTAATTGCAATATTATCTGCCTCAGTTCCCCCTGCAGTAAAAATAATCTCATCTTCTTTTGCATTCAGCAGATCTGCAACTTTTCGTCTTGATAAATCAACTGCATCATGTGCTTCTCTTCCAAACAAGTGAATTGAAGAAGGATTTCCAAAATATTTAGAAAAATATGGCAGCATTGCATCTAGAACCTCATCGTCGACTTTCGTGGTGGATGCATGATCCATAAACACTTTTTTCATTTAATCGCCTCGCCCAATATCTATCATTCTCTGCAACGGCTTCTTCGCCATTTGTATTATTTCTTCAGATAAAGATATCTTCGGCTCTAAACTTTCCATACTTTTTAATACTTTTTGCAAGGTTATCTTTTTCATATTAGGGCAAATTGCAGTTTTTAAAGAATAAAACGTCTTTGTAGGATTCTCCTTTTTTAATCGGTAACAAAGCTCTCTTTCTGTTCCAATTATGAATTCTTTTGAATCAGCTTTTGGAACATAATTCACCATACCCTGGGTTGAAAATACATGATCTGCAATATCAATAACCTCAGGTCTGCATTCAGGATGAACCAGTATCTCCGCCTTTGGATGTTTCTCTTTGATTTTGAGAATTTCCTCTTTTTGTATTTTATGATGAGTCGGACAAATGCCAGGCCATAAAATGAGGTTTTTATTATGTATGAACCGTTTAACATAAAGACCAAGATTGGTGTCAGGTATAAATATGATATCTTTCTCTTTTACACTTTTAATTACCTTAACTGCATTGGATGATGTACAACAAATGTCAGTCTGTGCTTTCACATCGGCAGTTGTATTAACATATGCAACAACCACTGCCCGAGGATTTTTTTCTTTAACCCAGCCAAGACTTTCAACATCTACCATTGCAGCCATAGGACACTGTGCTTTTTTATCAGGATGAATTACGATCTTTTCTGGATTAAGAATTTTAGCACTTTCAGCCATAAAATCTACTGCACAAAATACAATTACCTTCGCATTTGTCTCAGTAGCTTTTATAGCGAGACCTAGTGAATCTCCAGCAAAATCAGCAATATCCTGCACTTCTGGGATTTGATAATTA
>JAUWYM010000120.1 GCA_030615845.1 Thermoplasmatota archaeon
ATCTTTTACCACATCACATCTCCTCAATTCTATTATCTCAAAAACAATCGAATCTCACATCTCTCCTCCTGGAAAATGAGGTACCTCTTTCCTTTCTGTGCATCCCACCTCCTCTTTTTTAAGAGGTACCTCCCATCCCATCCAAAAATCATTGAAATAATTTTTTTAGCCCCCCTTTTTATACATTACTATTAGCAAAACTATATAAAATTGTAATGATCTATAGTATTCAGGGAAAAATGAAGAAGATATCATTAAAAATAATTAATTTGGCGTTTGGTATTCTTTTATTATTATCCACAATTATCTCAGCAACGCCTTCTATTCAAACAAATCAAGAGTCTGTTATCTCATCGAAAAATAATCATTTCGATTTAATCAATATCGATCCTAAAATAGAAACCATACTTGAAACGATAGATGAAAATCTTTTAAGAGGATATCTTGAGACTCTCGTAGGATATGCGCCTCGATATACAGGAACATTTGGGTGCGTAAAATCCGCAGAATACATATATCAACGATTCGAAGAGATGGGACTTGATACAAGATACCAGAATTGGACTGCATTTGGGAATCGACATCATCCTCATATCTTCAACAGTCAAAACGTGGAAGGCAAAAAGCTAGGAACAAATAGTGACAAAATTGTGATTTTTAATGCACATTATGATGCAGTAAGAAACACACCAGGTGCAGACGATAATGGTGGCGGTACTGCAGCAGTACTTGCTGCAGCATATGCTTTAAGTCAATTCTCTTTTCAACATACAATAAAGTTTGTTACCCTCTCTGGAGAAGAGATGGGTTTGCTTGGAAGCCATGCATATGCTAAAGAATGTTACGAGAATAATGACAATATCATAGTTGATCTCAATGCAGATATGATTGCATATACAGAAACACCAGAAGGAGGAAAAAAATTCAGAATGTATGGGACCCCTGATGTTGAATGGATCATGGACAGTATTGAAATAATAAACACTGATTACGGTATTGATTTTATTTTTATTCGTGACACTCTCAATGAGGAAGCAGAACGTGGGGGAAGCGATTACTTTTCTTTTATTGAATATGGATATGAGGCAGTAGCATTTTTTGAAGCTGAATGGAACCAACATATGCATTCTCCTGAAGACAATCTTGATAACATCAACTTTAGCTATTTAGTCAAAACGACACGACTAATTGCTGCAACTATGGCATATCTTGCTGATCTCGACATACCAAATCCTCAGGTTCGAATTGAATCGCCAAAACAAGGAAAACTTTACTATGAGGGACTGGAGAAACGAGAAATCGCAGATTTAAAAACAATCGCCATTGATGACATCTGGATATGGGCCGATGATATTCCAGGAGATGCTTCAATTGTTAGTGCAGAATTCTATTATGATGACATCTTAGAGTATATTGACACGGAACCGCCATTTAAATGGCACTTTAACAAACTGTCTGTTAGAAAACATAAAGTTACGGTAATTGTTTACGACGAAGTTGGGAGGACAGCCAGCGCCTTCAAATATATTCGTTTTATAAACATCTTTAAAAATCGATAATTTAACGATAGTTAATTTTAAATATTTAGTCAATATAATATAATAAAAGATATGAGAAACAATAGCTTATGTATAAACGTATGAAACAACCTTCAAATTTTTTTTATTCCTTTTAACGATTTCATACAACTCTTTTTTAATGTTGAAACATATAATGTTAAGTAAGTTATGCAGCGAGGATTATCATCATTTGACATCTACGTACTTGTCTCAGAACTCCAAGAATTATTGGGAAGTTACATAGATAAAATATATCAACTGACTCGTGACGAGTTACTTATTAGAATAAACAATAAAAAGACAAACGAAAAAGAAATCATATACGCAAAAAACAGTGAACTCTTCTGTACAACACAAAAAAAATTTACTGTCCCACAAAAACCATCAACATTTGCAATGACCCTACGAAAATATCTACTAAACGGAAGAATAACCGAGATAATACAACATGAATTTGACCGAATAATAAAAATAAAGATAAGTAAAAAAGAAGGAGAATACACTCTTGTCTTTGAGCTCTTTAAAAATGGAAACATCATCCTATTAAACCCTGAAGAAAAAATAATACTGCCACTCATAACACAACAATGGGCACATCGTACGATACGATCAAATAAGGCCTATGTGCCACCTCCTTCTCAGATAAATCCTTTTCATCTCACCGAAGAACAATTCAAAGATTTGCTGAAAGAAAGTAAGAAGGATCTTGTAAGAACACTGGCGGTAAACATCAATTTAAGTGGTACGTATGCTGAAGAGATATGCTTTAGAGCCAATATTGATAAAAACACAGAAATTAAAGATTTAGATGAAGAGTCGATCAAAAAAGTGTATGCTGTACTAGAAAAATTTTTAGAAATTTTTAAAGAAAAAAAATTTGACCCAACCTATGTTAAAAAAGATAGGAAAATAATAGATCTTTTACCAATTCCATTTCAAAGCTACATAGATTGTGAAGTTGTAAAAACAGAAAGTTTCAGCAGAGGACTTGAGCAGTTTATCAGAATACAAGAAACAAAAAAAGAAAGCAAACATCAAAAGAAAATCGAAAAACTGCAAAGACAGCTAACACAACAGAGACAAACCATAACGTTTTTCAAAGAAAAAATAGTGCAGAAAAAGATTGAAGGAGACGTTATCTATCTTAATTTTCAACGGTGTCAAGAATTGCTCGATGATATAACCCTGCTTTTACAACAAAAAGAAAAGACAGAAGGAATTAAGCAAATAAACAAAAGAAATATCGTTAAAAGTTTTGATCCCATATCAAATGAACTTATCGTTTGCCTACAGGACAGTCATGGAAAAAAAGTAGAACTGGAATTAGATTTCCGTAAAACTGTTTCAGAAAACGCAGAACATGCCTATCGGGCAAGTAAAAAACTTCAAGATAAAATAAAAGGTGCAGAGGAAGCGTTGGAAAATACAAAAAATCAGATAAAAACACTTGAAGAAAAAGACATCGTTGAAAAAGAAAAAGAAACCAGAACAGGAAAACAATTTTGGTTTGAACGATTTAGATGGTTCATATCAAACGAAGGAAACATTGTTGTTGCTGGAAAGGATGCAAAAAGCAATGAGGTCATGGTGAAAAAATATCTGAAAGAAGGAGATCGATATGTCCATGCTGACATTCATGGTGCGCCAAGCTGCATTGTTAAAGCTGTAGACATACATGACAAGAATGTCTCTATTTCTGAAAAAACTCTTGAAGAGGCTTGTATTTTTGCAGCAGCGTATTCAAAGGCCTGGAACCAGTTTGCTGATGCACAGGCATATTGGGTGCATCCTGAGCAAGTTAGTAAAACCCCGCAGAGTGGAGAGTTTCTTCCAAAAGGAGCGTTTGTTATCCGGGGAAAAAGAAACCACTACAGATGTAAACTAGAAATTGCAGTTGGAGAAATTACAATTGATGACACAAAAAAGATAATGGGCGCTCCCGTAGAATCCGTGAAAGCAAAAGCTGATAAATTTATTGTTTTGCAATCGGGAGTTATGAAAAAAAACGTTATCGCAAATAAACTAGCAAAGGTATTTGATGTTTCTATAGAGGCCATTCAACGTGTCCTTCCGCCAGGTGACGTGACCGTTATCAAAACAGAAGGATTTGAACTCAAATAGGTGACTGTTGTGAAGGTAATCTTTAAAGATCCAAAGCAAGGTGAAATAAAACTTGTTGCTGAAAATCTTGATGACATCTGGCATTTGTACAATATCATCGAAGAAGGAGATCTCGTACGTGCTGTTATGTTTCGGACAGATGAGCAAAAAGATGATAAAATCAGATCGAAAAAGGCTGAAAAAAAACGGATGAAACTCGGAATACGTGTTGAAAAAATAAGTTTTCATGAGTTTTCAGATAGACTGCGGGTACATGGGGTTATAGAGGAGGGTCCTCAGGATCTTGGTTCGTATCATACATATAATATTGATGCAGAAAAAATGGAAAAATTCTCCATAATTAAAGAAGAGTGGAAACAGCATCAGCTTGAAAGACTCGAAGAGGCAGTAAAACAACGAACTCAATCCATACTTGTTTTTGTTTCTCTAGATGAAGATACTGCAACTGTTGTGATTCTCCGGCAGAGCGGCATTCAACATATTGCAGATATTGATTCGAAACGATCAGGAAAGATGTATGAAAGCAAAGAAAC
>JAUWYM010000100.1 GCA_030615845.1 Thermoplasmatota archaeon
TTATCTCCCTGAAATCGGGTAGCAATCGCCCATTCCACAGCATTGGGACTATAAATATCAACATCGTCATCAATAATTACCACATGTTTCATGCTTTTATGGCCATTAAATGCAGCTTCAATGGCCTTCTTACCGTCATCAGGATGCTTCTTTTTTATTTGAACAATGCCGTGAAGCCATGAACCACCACCCATAGTGACAAGCACATTCGTACATTCTACCACTTTACTAACTTCATTGTAAATCGTCGGCTCCTTAGGCATTCCCATAAGGATTTTATGTTCAAATCTGCCAGGAATTAAGGCTTGATACATTGCATCTTTTCTATGGGTGATACAATCAACAACAAAAACAGGTTCCTGACGTTCAAGATCCCTTGTTTCTGTGAGATCAACAAATGGTCCCTCACGATCAAGGTCTCGTGTCAGTCTTCCTTCTATGACAAATTCTGACTCTGCAGGCACTTCAAGATCTTTTGTAACACATTTCACTAGAGGCGTCTTGTCAAGTGCATTTGCAATGGAGAATTCATCCGCACCAGATGGAGGACCGAGAGATGCTGCAACCATAACTGCAACTGAGTTACCAATACAGACCGCCATCTCCAAATCGCCCTCAACTTTATCATATGTTGTCCGCGTCTGTCTTTTTTTAATAAGACGGGCAGTGAATTTGTTTTTTCCAATCTCCATTAATCGATGATAGGATACATTTCGACCTGTTTCAGGATCTTTTATCGTTGCAACAGTAGCGGAACCATACCGGCCGCCATCGCCATCGAGATGAAAAAGGAGAGGAATCTTGCTAAGATCTGGATCTTTAATTATTACTTCTTGACATGGTGCTTTATCCACTATCTCTGGTTTTTTTGGATTACGCAAAGCATCCACCAGTTTAAACAGCAATTGTTCTTTTGTTGTTCCAAGACCTTCGGCAATAATGTCTCTATTTGAAGTAATGCCGCCAAAAATTTTGAATGGATAGCCTTTCACCTTATCAAATATCACTGGTTTTTCATCAAGAGAATACATAATATTTGCAATCTCATACTTTACAGATACTTCTTTTTTAATGCGTACTAACTTATTTTCTTTTTCAAGTTTTAAAAGAAAATCCCGGAGATTCATCTACTCAATACCTCCACGAGATGCGCCAACTACGGTTTTAACCGTCTGAAATCCTTCTTTTTCTATCGCAGTTGCTACTTCTTCCTGGAGATCTCTACCAGGTGTAAGCGCAATCATGTTCCCTCCAAGACCTCCACCGGTAAGTTTTGCACCAAGGGCACCTTGATCTCGTGCAATACTTACAAGAAAATCAAGCTCTTTTGATGAGACTTCAATCTGCTGCAGGAGTTTATGGTTTTCATTCATCAGCTTCCCAACTTCTCTATAATCTCCTTCTTGAAGCGCCTGTTTTGCAAGATAGGTGATGTTTTCAGCTCGATCAAAGACCTCCTGATACTTTTCAGGGTTTTTCTCTTTTCTTCCCCTGACTCCTGCAACAGCTGCAGCGGTATCTGCAACCTTTCCTGTGTTTCCTATCACAATCTCAATAGGATTAGAAATAGGGATTCTCTCTATAACGTTGGTGTCTCCTTTCTGAAACCAAATAAGACCACCATAGGTTGACGCGGTGTTATCCACACCAGATGGAGTACCATGATACCCCATCTCGCCTTCGTACGCGATATCATTGATTTCATCATCTGAAAGATTAAGATTAAAATAATCTGAAAGCGCTCTTGCAATCGCTACACAAGATGCTGCGCTCGCACCAATTCCACTTGCGCAATAAAGATTTCCATCTAAAGTGATTTTGAGCCCATTTTTTGATACATCGATGTTCATTTTCTTAAGAATTCTCTTCAAAGAATCCTTCTGTTGCCCTAGTTTGCCTTCTTTGTAGTTTGGTGTTGCCTCCCTTAAGTCTTCAAGTTTCAGCTCTTTTTCATCATATGGCTCTACTTTTGCGACAGTATATTTACCTATTGCAGAAACAATTGATGGTATGCCATAGACGACGAAGTGTTCATTAAATAGTATGGCTTTTCCAAAACCAATGCCTTGCCCTTTCATACATATCCCATTAGCTATCTCAATTTTTTTTGAGATACAATACTAAAATCAGTATATTATTTTTATGGAACAGAACGTCTTTTGCATTGACTGAATTAAAAATTAGCTAGATTGTAAAAGAAAGTTATTAAGAAAGAAAACCTTATGTGTTGATGTGCAAGATTTTAATGATTCAACATCTAAAAGAGATAGAAAATTTCATTATGAACAAATTAAAAATTATTTTCGAGAAGACGTTTTTAATAAAAATGAATACTATGAAACATCGAAAAACAACATACGACAGCGTATGATATTTGATTTATGCATCTCACTTTTAGAAGACATCATGCAAAACAATGTTGATATAACAAAAGCATTTGATGCTGGATGTGGAACTGGAGATTTCACATTAGAATTAGCAAATAAATTTCTTCAATTTAGACAAATAGTTGGTATTGACTTTTTACAAGAAATTGTTAGTACTGCGCAAGAAAAAACACAGCAATTTGAAAAAGTTACATTTATGCAAGGAAATATCTTGAACATTCCTTTTGATGACAGATATTTTGATGTAACTATTTGTATTGATGTGTTGCATCACATTCATAGCGATGATTTTAAGACTGCAATAGGAGAGTTGACACGAATCACAGATAAATATCTTGTAATTGAAATTAGAAATAAAAAAAACATTTTTCACTTATGGTATAACCATATATTACAACCACTGTTTTTTAAGGAGTTGCCTATATTTACTACATCAATTGATGAAGTAAATAATCTGATTGATGAATATAATTTTGAATTAGATGTGGCAAGACGTATTGCTTCATCAAGATGGAGTTGCAGGCGTCTTGTACTAGTGTATAAACGAAATAATAATTCATAATTAATGGTTGATAATTAGGATTAACTTTGTTATTCTTCCGTCAACATGTTCTTCTAAAGAAGATATTTAAAAGGATAAAAAGCTGATTTTGCGCAGAGAACAAAAAAAGGGATAGGATCGTTGTAATCAAATACCGCATACTCTTTTTCTCCTTTAAATGAATTTATCCAATCATTAATTGATAATGTTCTTTTGCTTATACTTTTCATCGATGATTTGAGGTCATCTAACATATACAACCATTTCACGTTTTTATTAATTGGATTTGTTTTTTCCAATGGTTTTCTAATCGCATCTTTATATGCCAGGTAAGGAATATTAATTCCACAACGTGATGATAAACTATTTTGCATCCATATTCGAGGATTAATCTCAATAATTTTAAACAAACCGTCCCTAGGATCTTTTTTAAATTCAGCATCAACGATTCCGTAATATTTTATCTCTTTCATTAGAGGAGTAATAATTTCTTCGAGCTCTTGTTGCCAAACACTCTCTATAAAACATCCATTACCAAAATTATGTGGCCATTCTCTAATTCTTCTATACATGAAAACACCAGTTGGATTAAATTTACGATTGTAATATGCATTTAACCCATACTGGGCATGAGCATCTCCAGGAATTATCTCTTGAATATTGACTTCATGATTTTTTGATATGGCTTTTTCATAATGTCTTATAAGCTCTTCTTTAGTTCTAGCGAGAAAAAGCTTTGTATGAAAATCTAAAACAAAATAACTAGAATAAACAGGCTTTAGGATACAGGGATAGGTAATTTCTTTACTAATTGTTTTGATGTCATTACTACTGGATGGAAAGTAGGTCTTTGGATGAGGTAAATCTTTTTTTTCAAGAAGATTGTAAAAATTATTTTTATTTACTATCTTTTTAACAACATCCCATTTTGCAGATGTGAATCGATAATATTTTTTCAGTTTCTCTCTGTTTTTTAAGATGGTGATTGTGTCTGTATCACTAATTGGAAGCAGCACACCTTTTTCATTTAACCTTTCTCCAACTTCGAGTAGAAAATTAACATATTCCATTTCATTGTTTTTTGGATGAGGACAAATAATTCCTGTAGCATATTTTGAATAAAAAGATAGTTGATTTTTATCTGAAGCAAAAACTACTGTAGTGATCCCTGTCTTCCCTAGATTTCTTACAATGCCAAGACCTGAAGTAAGGTAGCTCCCTAGAACAAATGCTATTGGCTCATTCGCATTTTCAATGGCATTGATGCATCTTTTTGATATCATAAGGAATTCACCAAATCTTAGTACAGGTCCATTATCTCAAATCTTCCAATTAGATGAATATACAACAGATTGTAATTAAACTATTTTATCAAAGATTATAAGAAAAATAATAGTTAATCTCTATATATTTAGACACTAATACAGAATTCAAATGAAAGAAGATTTACGACGAAGAATAATGAAGAAAAGAAGTGCAGCATCTACATCAGAGTTAATGGAAAAAAGTGCGAAGATCAAACACAGAATTTTTGAAACGGATCTCTTCAGAAATGCACAGACTATTCTTTTCTATGTATCTTATGATAACGAAGTATTCACTCATGATATGATAAAGGAAAGCATGTCGATGGGAAAAACAGTAGTTGTTCCAAAGTCAGTTACCAAAGATAATACGCTAATACTTTCCAAACTTACTGATTGGAATGACTTG
>JAUWYM010000031.1 GCA_030615845.1 Thermoplasmatota archaeon
CAATTAATTGAGAAGGATTGATATCATAGATATCAAATGGTTCAAATCCTGTTACAAGTACTATCTGAGAATCATTAATATTTGTTATGTTGGCATAAACAAAATTAGAAGAAAATATTGATATTATAATTGCAAAGACTATGATATTTATAAGACATATTTTGGCTTTCTTCATTACCATCTTCCATATTGACTTGAAAAAATAAATATTATTATATCCATTTCATCAGTTGCTACTTTACCTGATGTTGTATATGCATAGACTTTGAGTTTATGTCTTCCAATTGGAGGGAAATGTTTTCCTTGAATTTTCCATTCGTAGGGAGGTTCTGAATCCCAGTACATAAAATTATCATCAATACAGAATATTACGTATTCTATTTCTTCATTAGCAATTACATCTGCACTTGCAACAGCTCTTCCAAGAATAAAAGTCATTCCTCTTAATCCTTTATACCATTGTCTCCCTAAGTGTAATGGAATAATCGGTCGGTTAAAGAAATACCCGTATCCTTCATAAGGAGTTTTTAAGATAATTTGTACATCAATTGGTTTTATTGAAAGCTTTGCCATAACTGCAAGTAAAAATTTTGTTGCCTTTACTTCGTATGTAAAATTAATATGATCCAGTGTATCTTCTGGTGAATGACCCCATGGATAACCATCATAGTGAGCTATCCAGACTCCATCAAAACCGTAATCAATAAATGGTTGGTGATCAGCACCAATATAATTCGGACGTATTTCTACAGATAGATCAATCAATTCCATATACTTCTCGCTTATAGTAGTAGCAAATTCTGCAATCCATTCGGATCTTTCCGGAGGAAAAAAACGAAGAATTCTACCACCTTTAGCTGTATCTGCATATCCAACCATATCAGGATTTATTACTGCAACAATATTGTCTCCTCTATTGTAAGCATCACGTGCATAGGAAAAACTTCCATATGCTCCAACTTCTTCTCCAGAAAATGTGATGAACCTGATGGTATGATTAAATGAATATTGGCTCATGATTTTCGCTGTGGCAAGAACAGCAGCTACCCCTGAACCATCATCATTGGCTCCAGGAGCATCAGGTACAGTATCATAATGCGCAGTCATCAAGAAAATTGCAGTACTTGTTGGATCATTTCCATGCAAGGTACCTATAACGTTTCTACTGTTAAATCCGCCATATCTCCATTCATGAAATTCGACATCCAACCCCATTTCTTCAAATTCATCGTGGATGTATTGTCCAGCAAGTGTACAGTTTATTGTACCAGTATATCGCGGTCCAAATCTCATAAGATTATAATGGTAATAAAATAACAATGATTCATCTATCTGATTAATCATTTCAATAATTTCATCTTCATTAGTAGAAACTGGTTGATTTTTGATGTCTGTTCCTGCTGCAGGTAAAACGGTTACTGTTGAAAGTACAATTATACTTATTATTAGAATGGAATATAACTCAGTTTTCATTATAATTCCTCTTAATCAAGATTATTTATATAGATATTTAAATATTTCTAAGAAAAAAGAAAGTAGGGATTTATTGGATGAATCAATCTGGATATCCACCTATTTTAAGACTTGGATCTCCAAGAAGCGCCCATTGCTGAACGATTTTACAGTCGATTTGATCATCCATTGGTGGAAACTCGTTGAGATAATAGATTAAATCCATTCCATGAGTTTCTCCAAGGACTTCATATCCATCACTGTAACTCTTGAAAAAATTCATTTCCATGACTCGCCCTCTACTCTGGTTCCAATCAGCTCCTGAGGCTCCGTATCCAAGTCCAGTATTGGCAATAATTGCGATACATCCGCCACCCTTCTTGTTTGCCATAGACCATGCCCAACAACGTGGGATCCATTCTCTGTACCAAAAATCTCCAAATGGTTGTTCTGTACTAAAGTACTGCATTCCATCTTCGATAATTCCCTTTAAGATGTTTGAGAGACTAACATTGTATTGTGCATTGTGACATCCACCGACAATTGTTACAGGAAGTCTCTCTTTGTTTCGCATTTTAATCATATCAAAAGAACTTGGACCATCTACCCATTCGTCTTCTTCATTTGGTGGATGGTTACTCCATACGTTAGGGTTGCCATGTCCTGAGAAATGTAAAAATCCACATCCTTGGCTGATCTCATTTATAACATCTTCTTTTCCTGTGAAGCGTCCATTGGATGTCCAAATAAATGATGATTCAAAGCCAAGAGGTTCAAGATAATCAAATGATCCTTGTGTTGCAAGTTCTCCCTCGTAGTATGGATCTCCTGCAGAGGGATATGTATCTCCAGCAACACCTACAAATTTTTTGACCCAATCCGTTCCATATGCTTCGTTTTCATATTTAATTATCTTATTTACTACGGTTTTGACTTCAAATCTTGTTCTGCAGGGAAGTCGACCAACATACACCTCAGGATACATATCAATAATGTCTTTAGTCATTCCATCCCATTCTGCAAAGATACCGTTTTCATTAGAATCCCAACTTGAAAAATTACCTAAATCATCATAAATATCTGCAAAGTAAAGATCAGTTAAATATGATCCTTCTCCACCATCGTCTAGATGTGAATATCGTACAGGAACATACCATTTTTCTTCCATAACTCCACCGGCTCTTCCCCCAACAAGCATAACATATTTTATCCCCCATTCATCAAAGGCGTTTTTAATGAAATATTTAAGCTCTTCTGCACAATCTCTACCTTCTAATGGAAAATACGTACCATCATTTATCTCATTTAAAGTCACTAAAATAGTGGAAACTCCGCAATCAATTTTATGATCAACAAGTGGTTGAAGAGAAGTGGAAAACTTTGATGGAGAAATAATTAGTAGATCATACTCATCAGCTAATACAACTGGACTGTCGGGAGCTTCATAAATTATTTTTATATCGGCATTGTCTGCATAATAGATTGTATCTTTTGATGAATCATATTGAATAGGGTACATTTTTACGGATAAGTAACAAATCAATTCGTCTCCATACCTGCCTGCACCAACATTGAATGAATATGTTTCTTTTGGAAACAATCCCATTGGATAGATTTGTTTGCTATCCTGAACTGATGGAGAGAGAAATCTATTGTAAATATCTGGTATCGGTTGTGATGCTATCTGAACTTTTTTTGATACTTTTTGTTCAGTTACATCTGAAAAAATAACATCAACATTTTCAATAGTCGTTCCAAAAGAAAAGCGATAAACACGGGTGACAGTAGGTAGAACGAAGTTATCTGGATCCATTCGATAGGAGGTTGCCTCTTCAAGAGTTACTCCAATATACTCGTTCATGTCTTGTATTTGAGGAGCAGAAAAAGAAATTGACTCTGATTTCTCCAATGTTTCATGCTCGTTTACAGGTAATGCAGCAGCTCCAAATCCGCTAATGATTAATATCGATACTATTCCGATTATTATACTTTTTTTCATATTCGTATCCCCATATAGATTATTTATAACGCAGACGTATATAAATTTTTGTAATTTAAAGCAGAATATTAAAAATTTTAAAATTAAACATGAAAATAAAAAAAGAGATGGGAACTATACCTTATTCAATTCCCAAAACAAAGAATAGCAACACAAATCCAGTCGCTGTTTTTTCAACTGAAATTGGAACAGCTTCTGCGTATTCATTGCTTGCTATGGCGAACTGTTCTGATGGTTCATAATATGCTTCTTGGATTCCTTCTTTTTTTGGAAATGTTTCTAATGTTATTCCACCTGTTTCAATGGGCCCACCAGGATATCTTTGAACGTCTCCAAGTTTTGGTCTATAGTCAGATGGTGGTCCAGGAGTTCGTCTTTCATCTATTGCTTTCACTACGCTTACTGGTAATCCTAATCTTGCAGCTTTAACTCTTGTCTCAAATTCAGTAGGGGGAGATGGCCCCGGCTTTGGTCCTATGGGTTCAGAGGGAGCTTCTTTAATAGGAGGAGGCCTTTGTCTTTCATCTATCTTTTTTACTACCTCTACAGGCAACCCCATTCTTGCAGCTTTAACCCTTGTTTCAAATTCAGTAGGAGGCTTTTCAGTAGGAGATGGTCCTGCTGGTGCAGATCCGGGAGATGGAGCCGCTTCAGATGGGGGAGATGGTTCGGGTTCAGGCTCCGGCTCTGGTTCAGATGGTGGTGGCATGGGCAATACATATTGTTCTTCGAATTGTCCTGTGTCAGGATTCCAGACCATTCTTCCCATTATCTTCTCTCCTTTAAACTACTTGAACAAAAATGGAAATGATTTGGCCAAATCATCATGATGATCTTGAAATGATGAATGCTTTATCAACATTTAAGCTTTTACATTAATAAAGTAATGTCTCACAATGGACATAATAAACTAATAGAATTAATTTTACCGTCATTTTGCTCCACGTGGCCAGCTGGATCTTATTCATTATGCCGTCAAATTGATGCACCGGGTGCAGCTGCAGCAACATGTTTTGCCGTCATTTTAGTGATCACAATATCTTGATCACTGATTGTTTTGACGGTAAATTAAAAAATTTTCTATAATTATTTATATAGAATATAAGATGTATTTCATTATATTTTTTGATGCTTGTTATTAAAGTTATTAAACAGTTGGATTATTAATGCATTACATTATACGAAAATTCAAGTTTATAAGTATTTGAGGTAGGTTAGGAAAATTGGAAAAAGATACTGAAAAAATGGAGGAAGAATACAAGGTAATAAAAGGAAAAAGTCCTACTCTTTCTAAGAGAAATATCTTGTTTATTGCTGTTGCCTTTTTAGTTGTAGTACTATTTTATTTTCTACCCATTCCAGAAGGTTTATCGAATAATGGTAAAATGATGATTGGTATTCTTCTCATGGGAGGTATTCTTTGGATTACAGAACCCATACCGCTTGCTGTTACTGGCCTCTTGATAATTATAATTCAACCAATACTGGGTATCATGCCTGCGGGAGATGTTTTCTCCTCATTTGGAAATCAGGCAGTATTTTTCTTGATAGGCGCATTTATCCTTGCTGGTGCTTTAGAAAAACATGGACTGCATAAAAGAATAGCATTGAAATTTCTTAGTTTTTTTGAAAAAAACCCTAAACTGTTTACCTTTGGAATAATGATTTCCTGTGCATTTTTATCGTTTATTATGCCTGAACATGGTGTCGCTGCTATGTTTTTACCTATTGTAATATCGATTCTTATCGCCATGAAAATAACACCGAGAAAAAGCAATTTTGGAATAGTAAGCATGTTAAGCATCGCATATGGATGCTCGATTGGCAGTCTTGGTACACTTATCGGTGGTGCAAGAAACCCTTTAACCATTGGAATGCTTTCAGATATTGGTTATTCTGTATCGTTTTTTGATTGGATGACGTATTCCATGCCTATCGTATTTATTTCCTTACCTTTGGTTTGGCTTATTTTACACATCTCTTTCCCCATAGAAATTAAAAATATCGCATCTGCCAAAACAGAGATTAACCGCCAAGTAAGTAGATCAGGGAAGATGGGGAGATACGAACTAACGGTTTTGTGTATTGTCGTGCTCACCATTATTCTTTGGATTTTTGTTTCATCACCAACGTATTTTAGTCTTGCAGTCATTGCAATACTTGGCAGCATCCTCTTATTTTTCACAGGATGCATCACCTGGAAGGATGTTGAACAAAGGGTTCCTTGGGGAATCATATTACTTTATGGTGGAGCGATAACGCTTGGTATTGGTATGCAAAAAACTGGTGCTGGATCTTGGATAGCTCACCGACTATTTGATGTGACAGGAAATAACCCATATCTCGTTATATTTGGACTCATAATTCTTACTGTTCTGCTCACAAATATTATGTCAAATGTAGGAGCCGTAGCGATATTATTGCCCATAGGGCTTGCAATAGCAACGGAGGTTCCTGGAGTAAGTCCACTTCTTGCTTCAATGCTAATAGCGCTTAGTGGGGGCTTGGCATTTATATTTATTATTGCTACACCAGGTAATGCTATCGCCTATTCCTCAGGATATTTTTCAAGCAGGGATTTACTGAAAGCAGGAGTTGTAGCAAATATTGCATGTATTGGAGTAATTTTTCTTGTAGCAATCATCTATTGGAAAGGAGTGTTGAATTTATGAAAATATATAAAGTATATAAAGAAAAATTGAGGAGGGTTTCAAACGGCCATGTTTAAGAATATTTTAATACCTATTTCTTCAGAATTTTATCAAAAAGAAATCTTCCAAACAGGGGCATTTCTCGCTGAAAAATTTGATAGTACGATAAAATTGATATATATAATTGAGGGGAAAACGTTAGATCAAACAGAAAAACGTTTAGATTCATATAGAACAGATTTTGATAGAGCAGAGACAAAAAAAGAGATAATAAGGAGGCACATCCATGTAGCAGACACCATTATCTTCGAGGATGCAAAACGTCTGTTCGCAGATAAAAACATACCTTTCAATGGGGAAGTAATAGAAGGAGAGTTCAGTACAGTCATAAAAGGTCAGCTTAACAAATATAAATATGATTTGATTCTCATGGGTTTTGAGAAAGAATGTTTGTTACATTACCGTCTTTTTGAGGAAGTGGATATTCCCATATGGGTAGAATCAGGTACCGACGAGAAAAGTATACTTGCAGTTTGTTCTAATCTCGCACCAAATCAAAAAGTACCAGAGATGAGCCTTCGTCTTTCTAAAACCCTGGGATGGGATTTACATATGGTATATGTAGTTGATATCCAGGATGCTGTTGAAGTAGACAGCAATGGAAAAAGATCAGAAAAGAAATCGGAAAATGCGTTGCTTGAAAGAGGGCAGCAGTTTATTTCTGAGATGGAGAAAAAAGGAATCGATGTAACACTTGTAAAAGGTAGTTTGGAAAAAGAAACTGCAAAGGCTGCTGAAGATATTGGAGCAGGGCTTGTGATTTTAGGAAGAGAGCAGAAAAAGAAAAGCATACTGGGCATTCCTGTAAAAGGTATGAAGAGAAAGATGGCAGAGACATGTAAGTATTCGATACTGTTTGTCAATTAGATGTTTCTATTTCTGTATTTCTTGGAGATTTAACGGAAAGAGGTTTTTAAAAGAACTTCCACACCATAAGCTCATCTTCAGCATCGTTATCGAAGATATCAATTGCAACAACCTTTATTGTCTGTCTGAAAAAAGCATTTTGTGTCCAAGTAAAATTATAAGGGGCAGTATTATCTGTTCCCATTTTCTGATCACCGATGAAAAATTCCACTATATCTACTCCAGAAGAATCAGTTGCATCAACCATGACGTCGATATCACCAATTATAAGAGTTGTTAGGAAAGGTATGATTTCTCGATTCATAAAATAGAAATAATTCTGCTTAGGAGATGTAATCTCAACAACAGGTGGTTCAGTATCTCCTCCATCCCCAACTATCATTTTTTCAAGTGTACTGAAATCTCCCCATTCGTGTTCATCGTTATAGCCTTTTACTCTATAGTAATACGTTCCATTTTGTTTTCCTGTGATTTCATAGTAATCATCGGCAATAGAATCTGAAAGGGTAGTAATTGTCTCAAAGTCTGCAACTGGTGAAATATCATCGACATAAAATCCCTCTTCAGTTACTTCATCATCGGTTGTGGATCGAAAGCGTACAAAAACAGACTCATCCACGTAATCACCTAGGCTATATTCCATATATTGCCAGCCACCTGAAAG
>JAUWYM010000143.1 GCA_030615845.1 Thermoplasmatota archaeon
AATTTATGCAGGCAGCAATTGCTGACTTTCATAAAGCAAAAATTACTGTCGAACAGCTACCCAACGCTGCTGATAAATCAGAAATACTAATTCCAATCGGCGGAGGGGCATTTCTCAATGGTTTTATCAAAGACACTTCAAAGGTTCTTGTTGATATCGGCGTAGGTCTTGTCACCGAAAAAACAGTTGATGATGCCGTTAAAAAAATCGAAGAAAGAATTAAAAATCTACAGGAAAACCAGGAGAGACTCATGTCCATGGCGCAAAAACTAGGAAATGAGGCAACTGAACTTTCACAAAAGACACAGCAAATGATGGAGAGCACGCAACAATAATTTATGGGTAAGAATCATGTTTAAATTTCTAAAGAAAAAACTGAAAATATTTGAAAAAAAACTTGAAGAAGAAATAGACGCTGAGTTAGAAAAAGAGGTCATTAAAGAACCTGAACCTAAGATTGTTGAAGAAAAACCGCTGGCAGTTGAAAAACCAAAAGAGAAACCAAAAAAAGAAGAAAAGCCTGCAAAACCTGTAGAAGAGAAGAAGATACTTCCAACTAGAAAAAGAGCAAGAAAAGCAAAAAAAGAAATTAGCAAAGAAAAAAAAGAACGAGAAGAGCAGATAGATAAACAGATAGAGGAAAGTATTGAAACAGAGCTAAAACGTATTGTACAAACAAGAAAAAGCATCGAAGAAGCAGTAAAGGTAGATAAAAAACCCTCTCGAACAATTGATGAAAAAAAACTGGATGGTCTATTATGGGATCTTGAAATGGGTCTTCTGGAATCCGATGTTGCCTACTCTGTTATCGACTCTATTAAGAAGGATGTTAAAGAAGAAATCAAAAACACGCCTTTTGCCCGACTACGATCTGGAGATTTTGTAGAAACAGTTCTTAAAAATGCGATATCACATGTGCTTACCACCAATGATTTTGATTTTAACAAGTATATTGAAAAAAGTAAGAAACCGGTTGTCATCATGTTTATCGGAGTCAACGGGACTGGAAAAACTCTCTCCATTGCAAAGATTGCTCACATGCTCCTAAAACAGGGAAAAACATGCGTTATGGCCGCAGGTGATACATTTCGAGCAGGAGCAATTGAACAGCTGACGATTCATGCAGATAATCTTGGCGTTAAAATCGTAAAACATGGACATGGTTCTGATCCTGCTGCTGTCGCGTATGACGCGATAGAGCATGCAAAGGCAAAACATAAAGATGTAGTGCTTTTAGATACTGCTGGGAGGATGCAGACCAACTATAACCTAATGGATGAAATGGCAAAAATCAAACGAGTAGCAAAGCCTGATCTCATAATTTTTGTCGGCGACGCACTTTCTGGAAATGATGCTGTTGAACAAGCAAAACGATTTAACGAAGTCGTAGGCATTGATGGCGTCATTCTTACAAAAGTAGATACCGATGCGAAAGGAGGAAGTTCACTATCTATTGCGTATACCATTGGAAAACCATTGCTTTTTATCGGTGTCGGTCAAAAGTATGATGATCAGATTCCGTTTGATCCTGAGTGGATGGTTGAAAATATATTTGGGAAGTAAAACTTTCATACGAGTATTTTCGTACCATCAAATGATCGACCAGTTATCGCATTTTCCAGTTGATCCAATCTTTTTCCATTGACAACATATGTCAAAAGCTTAGCTTTTTTCATTATTTCAAGAGCAGGCCCATCTATCACCATATTTTTTCCTGCTGACTCCCAGCTAGTCCCATAATTTTTTATGAGATCATCGATTTTTACTTTTTCTAGTTGTTCGGCATCATCATATTTATTTGGATCCTTATCATATATCCCATCGACGTTTGTTGCAATAATAAAAAGATCAGCACCCACTTTTTCCGCTAATTCAGCACCAACCATATCAGTACTATGACCTGGAGTTGTCCCCCCCATAACTACAATAGGATCATCCATAGCCTCAGCTTCGTCAGTTGAACATGGTATCTTTTTGTTTGATTCATTTATAATATTTGCAAATATTGCCGCGTTAGCTCTTGTAATATCGATCCCTATTGAATCTAATGTTTTTTCATCAAAATCAAGTTCTCTCCCTAATTTTATGTAATCTCTTGCTATTTTTCCGCCACCAACTATTATGAATATCTTGTATTGTTTGCTAATTTTTTTTAGAAGACTTGCTAGTTTTCTAAGAAAAGAAACATCAGCTTCCTCAGAAAGAATCACTGACCCGCCTATTGATATAACAATGCTCTTCATTGAAAAACAGTATATTTTTTGATTTATTTAAAGTTAGACCACGTCTAAAAATAAGGATTTCTTATGCTACTTCAGGGCCAAATTGTCCTTTTGATGGCTTTGAACCAAGCCGTACCTGCGGAAGCGGTATCGGCGGAGGCAATCCTAAGTCTTTTGCAATGCCAACTGCTTCAGGAACGCATGCATGCATGACTGCAGTGTGAATATGACTTGCTACCTGATTAGGCATTTTACGAGTATCAAGCCATTCTTTAGTAATTTTTCTAGCGTCGTCATTTTCATAGATCAGTGATCCTTCAAGCTTAATCATACCGACTGCGCCATAGCTTGCAGTATATTGAAACTCAACTGCTGCTTGATTGTTTGATTTGTTCTGAATCTGAGTCACCTGACTGTTATGGTCGATTCGTATCTGCTTCGGTTTCTGATTACGATCAATATAACGCCGTGCTTCAATAGATTTAAGTTGAATATTTTTAATTTTCATATCTACCTCAATAACCAACAACTTGTTTTTACATGTTTCGTTTATAGAAAACGATATTTCAAGTGGTTTTGTTGCCAAACTTAATAATACTAATTCTATTTCTGCCATTCCAGACATAGGTTTAAAAACAAAACGATTTATTGACGATATAAAGGCAAGTTAAACATGAAAGAAAATATTAAAAAAATATTGAGAAGAAAAGGTCCACTCGCAGAAAACGAAGTAAAGGATTTACTAAGGGCATATAACATTCCTACCACGAAATATAAAGTCGTAAACAAGGAAGGTGATTTAGACAAGATCGCCCTTAAGTTTCCAGTAGCACTTAAGGTATGTTCCAGTAAGATTTTACATAAGACAGATGTCGGTGGGGTTAAACTAAACATTAAAGATAAAAAAGAACTAAAGAAAATTTTCAAAGAGTTTAGAAAGAAGTTCACAAAGGAAAACCTTCTTGTTGATCAAATGGAGGAAAAAGGAGTTGAGATCATCATTGGCCTTGTTCAAGATCCAACATTTTCCCTCTCCATAATGTGTGGAATTGGAGGCATTTATACTGAACTTTATCAGGATGTAACATTTCGTGTAGTTCCGATTGATAGATATGATGCAGAGCAGATGATTGAGGAGATAAAAGGAAAAAAACTACTTGAGGGATTTAGAAATATCCCTGCAAATAAACAGTTGGTTATTGATCTTCTTATGAAGGTTTCAAAAATTGGTGAAGAGCTTGATGAACATATTGACCAGATGGATTTAAATCCTGTATTTGTATACGAAAAAAGCTTATGTGTTGTTGATGCAAAGCTTATATTAAAATAAAGATGGGTGTAAGAATGATGGTATCGCAAACAGAAGAATATAAAGTTAAAGATATTGGTCTTGCTGATTTTGGAAGAAAA
>JAUWYM010000153.1 GCA_030615845.1 Thermoplasmatota archaeon
CCCAAAGGAGTTTTCTTATACGATACATCTGCTGAAAAAGGCACTCTCTGATCGCCTCAAAAAATTAAAAGAAATCGGTGTGATTGAATCAGCTTCTCTTTCAACAATAAATCGAACAAAACTTCTGGATATTCAAAAAAGAATCCAAGAAGAGCTACGATCAACATCTCATCCGTCAAAGCCATTGTTTCAAGCAGCATCAGCTCAAAATGCAGCATTGAAACTCTATCACGCAATAGAACTCATGCAAACACAAGGCGTCAATGCGCTACGTAACTATTTCCAACGTATGGGACACGAAGCAATATCAAAGAAAGGGAGCAAAGCCTCAAAAGATATAATGAAAGACCAAAACGTCCTTGAAGCACTTGCCTATGCAAAATCTCTTGATATCGAACATCCAAAAATACCGGAAATTGTAAAGATCGTAAAAGAGCAACTGACCCAAAACATACATTCGAAAATTATTGTTTTCACCCATTACCGAGACACCTCTGCATACGTATTAAAACAATTGGAATCTATCGATATTGCACGGCCAGTACGTTTCATTGGACAGGCAGGAAAAGATGGCGATAAAGGGTTGACACAGAAAGAACAAGTCGAAATCATGCAAAAATTTAAAGAAGACAACTACAACGTCCTTATAGCAACATCAGTTGCTGAAGAAGGCCTTGACATTCCATCCACAGATCTGGTCGTATTCTATGAACCAGTTCCTTCTGAGATACGGACGATTCAGAGAAGAGGAAGAACCGCAAGAAAAATGCCTGGTAAAGTAATTATTTTAATAACGAAAGGGACACCAGATGAAGGGTACTACTGGTCGGCTCGCCGGAAAGAAAGAACGATGCGAAGCGAGCTTGAAGTACTTCGTTCTTCGTTAAACAAAAGATATGAAGACGCACAAACATTTTATGGAAAAATAATAAAGGAAGATAACCAAAAGAAATTGGACGACTATTCAAGCAAAAAGCAGATTAAAATAATTGTTGATCACCGGGAATCACGTTCGAATGTGATACGGTTTCTTTCTCAAAAAGACATTGAAATAGAAACACAGCAATTAGAGGTTGGCGACTACATACTCTCTTCCCGTATATGCGTAGAACGAAAACAAGTTGATGATTTCTTAAGTTCACTTCTTGAAGGAAAACTGTTTATGCAGATGAGAAAACTACGAGATGCCTATTCAAGACCGATTTTAATTGTTGAAGGTGAAGGGCTACTTACAAAAAGAAATATTAGCCATAACGCCATTTTTGGCTGTTTTGTTTCAATTATTGTTGATTTCGGTATTCCTATAATGACGACTGGTTCTGCCCGTGAAACAGCAGATTTCTTACATGTGATGGCAAAACGGGAACAAAAAGAAGGAGAGAAAGCAGTAGCAATACGAGGAGAAAAATGGTCGATGTCTCTTACGGAACAACAACAATTTATTATGGAGGGACTCCCAAATGTTTCAGCAGTTCTTGCACAGCGACTCCTTCAGCATTTTGGAAGCATTAGAGCTATTGTCAATGCATCTGAAAAAGAACTCTGCACTGTTTACGGTATTGGAAAAAACATTGCAGCAGAAATCGTCAAAGTTTTCAATTCAGAATATATGCAAGGATAACATCCCCAAAATATTTTTATTTAACCTTCTACTTACCCTTCTCTCATAAAAGGTGAGTTCTATGCCAACCGACGAAAAGATTGAACAGATCTGTGACGGATTAAATATGCTTAGTGAAGACAATTCTATACCAAGAAACATTAGACGAGGGGCAGAATCCGTAAAACAAATCTTGCTGAAAGATTCAGATCCGATCGATCTCCGTGTCGCCTCTGCTGTATCAACACTAGATGAACTTGCAAATGATCCAAATATTCCCCTACATGGCAGAACGCTTATTTGGAATATCATGAGTCGTTTGGAGGAATTAGCGTAACCTAGTTTTCTATATAATCAAAAGATAAATTATTCATAAAGAAAAAATTGAATAATGGAGTGTGAGAAAAAATTATGATAAGGATAGGGCAGGCAGGTATTCCTTTATCATGTAAAGGTCGTACCAATAAAGATGGTATTATTTATACACATGCCGTTCTTGATTTAAACGCTATAGAAATACAATTTGTAAGAGGACTCTATGTCATGCCTGAAGAGGAGGCAAAAATTATTAAAGACTATTCAGAAGAAAATGATATCGAAATCCATGTTCATGCTCCGTATTATATCAATTTAGCAGGTGGTACTGAAGAAACAGAAATGAGCTTTGGAAAGATAATGAGAGCAGCTCAGATGGCAGATGATATAGGAGCAAAAACAATCGTTATACACCCTGGTTTTTATGGAGAGAATAGTGAAAAAAAGACCTTGAAGCTGATTATTAAACATTCAAAGAAGTTAACAGGTATGCTCAAAAAAGAAAAAATCAAATCAAAAATTGGCATTGAAACAATGGGAAAACAAAAAGTTTTTGGGACACTCGATGAAGTAATTGAGGTCTGCAAAAACGTAAAGGGTGTACTTCCAGTAATAGATTTAGCGCATATTCATGCACGAGAAAACGGAAGCCTTAAAAAGAGAGAGGATTTTGAAAGAATCTTTGAAAAACTCAAGCCGTTGAGATTAAAACATTATCTTATGCATGTCACCGGCGTCTTGTACGAAAATGGCAATGAATTCTATCATCTCCCCATCAAAAGAGGAGATATGCCTATAGCTCCCTTGATTGAGATCATTCTTGATAATAACTATAATGTAACACTTATTTCTGAATCCCCACTTTTAGAGCATGATGCTATCTATATTCGTCTGCAGGTAGAAAAAGCCATTATGAAAAGAACAGAAAAAGAAGAAGCATATTATAAGGACCTCTCTGAAGTTGTATGAAAGAAAAAGAAATGTTTAGGGAATCACTTGATTATATTCAATATAAATTACATGGCATATTAGACGATGTTACGGCAAACGATATCAATAACGTGAGTACCTTATTTTTTGAAGCACACCGTATTTTTGTGTATGGCGCGGGAAGATCAGGTCATGTTGCTAAGGCATTTGCAATCAGGCTTGTTCATCTTGGATTTCAGACGTTCGTTATCGGAGAGACAATCGGTGCTCCTGTAAAAAAAGATGATTTAGTCTTTATTGTCTCCGGTTCTGGAGAAACTATTCCTTCTGTAATGACAGCTGAAATTGCTTGGAACATAGGTGCAAGACTTGTTGTTGTCACCGAAAGAAAAAACTCACGCATTACAAAATTTGCTGATGTTGCAATCATTCTTTCTGCAGAATGTACAGATAAAGAGAGGAAAAAACTTGCTCCACTTGGTACCTTATTTGAAGCAGG
>JAUWYM010000158.1 GCA_030615845.1 Thermoplasmatota archaeon
CCATTTCATATCGCTATCTATAAGACTAAAATCAGAAGCTACAAAGAGCTCCCCCTCCGTTACACCGAATTAGGAATAGTTTATCGATATGAAAAATCGGGAACCTTGCATGGCTTAGTAAGGGTGCGAGGAATGACCCAAGATGATGCTCATATTTTTTGTACTCCCGACCAACTTTCTCAAGAACTATCTTCAGTCCTCAAATTTACTTTTAAAATATTAAAGGATTTTGGGTTTAAAAGATTTAATATCTATCTTTCAACTAGACCGGAAAAATACGTAGGGAGTCTAAAAATCTGGCAAAAAGCCGAAAATTCTTTAAAATACGCTTTAGAAAAATTGAAGTTAAAATATGAAACTGATCGAGGCGGAGGGGCTTTTTACGGTCCAAAAATTGATATTAAAATTGAAGACTCTCTGGGCAGACCCTGGCAGTGCACAACAATTCAACTCGACTTTAATCTACCAGAGCGTTTCGGCCTAACCTACATTGATAAAAAAGGAAAGAAAGCAAAACCAATTATGATTCATCGGGCTTTATTAGGGTCTTTAGAAAGATTCATCGGAGTTTTACTTGAAAATTATGCTGGGGCTTTGCCTTTGTGGTTATCGCCGGAGCAAGTATGGGTAATCCCTGTTGGTTCGGCCCATCGGAAATACGCTAATGAAATTACTAAAAAATTAAAAGACGAAGAATCAGAATGATCCTATCAGTTTAATGGTACTATTTGTTTTATTGGTAGTGGTGCTTCGATCGTTATTGTTCTTGTTGTTTCTTTTGTATGGGTTGTCGCGATAACGGGTGTAGTTATCGATAGTGGTTTAGGTGGGTATCTAGGTGTATAAAAAAATGAAAACCATAAGATATTAAAAGATATAAGGGATAAAGAATGCTGTAGGATGGATGGATCATGAAAAAAATTGGTATTTTAACAGGTGGTGGAGATTGCCCTGGTCTTAATGCTGTGATACGAGCAGTCGTACGGAAATCATCGAGATATAAATGGGCAACAATTGGCATACGAAATGGTTGGAGAGGGCTTATCGATGGAGATATGATTCCCATTAGTGATCGTCATGTCTCGGGGATTCTTCCCAAAGGAGGAACTATTCTTGGAACTTCAAGAACAAATCCATTTAAACATCAAGAAGACGTTGGAAAAATTATTGAAAATATAAAGAAATTCAAAATTGATGCAATTGTTGCAATAGGAGGAGAGGATACATTAGGAGTTGCTTTAAAGCTCCATAACATGGGAATACCAATTGTTGGTGTTCCAAAAACAATTGATAATGATCTTTCAGGTACGGATTTCACCTTTGGTTTTGATACGGCAATATCTATTGTTACCGAAGCAATAGACCGTCTTCATACAACTGCTGAATCACATCACAGAGTAATTGTTCTTGAGGTCATGGGTAGACATGCCGGTTGGATTGCAACAATAGCAGGTATTGCAGGAGGAGCAGATGAGATATTGATTCCCGAAAAACCTTTTGACTTAAATCTCGTATGTAAGAGCCTCAAAGCACGATACAACGGTGGGAAGACATTTAGCATTGTTGTTGCTTCAGAAGGCGCAAAACCAAAAGAAACAGATAAACCATCTACTCTTACAGAAGAAAAAGATGCTTTCGGGCACGTACGACTTGGTGGCATCGGAAATTTTTTAGGAAAAGAAATAGGAAAAAGACTCGGTGTTGAAACAAGAGTAACAGTTCTTGGGCATGTACAACGAGGAGGTACACCGACGGCATATGATCGGGTTCTTGCAACGAGATTTGGTATTGCTGCTGTTGAACTTTTAAAGGATGGAAACTATGGCAAAATGGTTGCTTTAAAAGGAAATAAAATCGTTTCAGTAGGATTAGAAGAAGCGGTTTCAGAACTAAAAACAGTTGATATGGAACTATATGACATTGCAAAAGTGTTTTTTGGTAAAGTAGAAATCGAAGAACTTGTCGATAACCTTAGTTAGGGCTGTAGATCAAGTATTGTATTGGAAAAAACAGAAAGATCTTTTACTAAGAAACTCTTCAAATTATGACAATCTAAGCAATACGGAATTGTTGTAAATCAAAAGCTTGTACCAATAATCTTTTTTAAAAGTAAAAAAATTGCACCAATATTGTTTTTTAAACTGGCATACTAACATACTAGTATGAAACGGAAAATATATGCGATTATAGTCGCAAGCATAATATTTGGGGCAGGTGCAGTCGTTGCGACAGGAGCTGTAAATGATATTGAGTATCCTTCATTTGCTTCTGTTGCAAAAATGAAAAAGAATGTCGAAGCAGTCTCAATTAAAGAAAGTGGAGAATACACAACTGAATTAACAAAAGTATCTACAAATGCAGTTGAACTTAAAGAACCATACAAGCAATATTACAAAGCAAAACTATTGACTGCTGAAAAAAAATCTATCTATCGGACGGTTATTGGACAATGGGGTTACATGAATAGCCCCAGATCACAAGGAGAGATTATTGGAAGTTATGACGGGAGAACAATAAAAGGAAGTTTTACGAACACAGACACTAAAACAATTGATTTCAAAGTGACTCTGCATCGTGGGAGATTTACTGGAAACATCTATATTCAGCAACATCCAGTATCTGCAAATGAAGCAAATATTCAAGCAGTAGCGGTCATTCCCATCTATGGTGCCTACAGTATTTCCAGTGGATATATCACTGCCTTCTGGTCCAAGGGTGTTTGTGAACCACCTCTTTCCAGTGCACTTGATCAAGTATATGAGGGTTGGTTCTTTGGCGAGCTTGTGTAACACCATCTTTTTTTCTTTTTTTCTCAAAGTCTTTAGTCCTTGCATCCTCTTGCATATTTTTTAAAAATTATTTTTAAAAATTCATATCGCATTTCTAATAGATTGGTATGTTCTCCCCATCTAAAGTTCTATAACCGCTATCTTTTTAAAAACTACGTCATTGGAGTCTTAGTTTCTTCTTTGGTTTTATCGCAACTATCGTTTTTATATTCAGGAAACACATACCTTGGATAGATTCAATCATAATAAATCCAGCTTCACTATCAACATCATTAACAATGCCTGTAACAACAGTAGCTTTTTTTTCTCCAGGTTCTTTTGTAACGATTTTACAGTATTTACCAATCAACCGATCTACACATTTTCCATTCATTTTTTCCACAACACTCCAAGCGTGTCATTCTTTGTCACTAGCTGTATTTAAACCTATTGTGTCAAAATGTCAAAACGATAC
>JAUWYM010000081.1 GCA_030615845.1 Thermoplasmatota archaeon
GACTTAGTGGTTTGTTTATTGTATGTGCTCTTGCAATCCTACTTCTATACATTATATCTGGTGGAATTGGAAAAATAAGTTGGGAGTTTCTCACAAGTTTTCCAACAAATGGGATGATGTCCGGTGGTATTTTTCCTATGATAATGGGTGCTGCCAAATGAGACCTCCCCCATCTCTATTGCAATTGTTGCAGTCATGGTTCTCATCGACGTTAACATGTCAAATGAGATAACCGGTGCGTTACCAGTGGCCATAAGAACAGTCATGGTTTCTCCAATTGCACGAGCTACTCCAAGAATAACAGCAGCAGTAATACCTGAAAGGGCAGCAGGTAAGACAACGCCACGTATGGTATCCCATTTTGAAAGCCCCAATGCAAGCGACGCTTCTTTCATTTCACGGGGAACAGAGCGAATTGCATCCTCTGAAAGGGAAATGATGATGGGTAGCATCATCACAGCAAGCATAATTGATCCTGTCAATGCGTTAAGTCTAGTTGTCGAATGAAAAAAATCATCAATCCATGTAGACAAGATAACAAGGGCAAAAAAACCATACACTACAGAAGGAATACCTGCAAGTATCTCAATAAGAGGTTTTAATGTCTCACGAATCTTTGGATGAGCAAGTTCTGCAAGATAAATTGAACATCCAACACCAATAGGTACTGCGATTACTATTGCGCCAAGAGTGACAAGAAATGTTCCAAGAACCATGGGAAGTATTCCATATCTCGGCGTGTTTGGTGAAGAAGGGTCCCACACATCACCGGTGAAGAAATCGATGCCATCACCTTTAAAAAAGAAAGGCAGCCCTTCAATTAATAGAAATGCGAGAATAAGTATAATGAAGGCAACTGCCGTAAGGCCAAATGCTAAAAGGACTTTTTTTATGGTTTTATCTTTAATATGGCGGATTCTTTTGTAATCGTATTTTGGTAGATTAAATATTTTTAATTTCATATAATCTTTTCCAACTCTTCATCAATGATGTTTTGAGGTAAAGGTATAAATCCAAGTTCCTCAGCAACCTTCTGTCCACCATCTTTATCTAAAATCCATTGAATGTACCGAGCGATTTCTCCTGTCGGATTACCTTTTATATAAATATACAGATATCGTGAGATAGGATAGTCACCTGAGGCAATATTTTCTATCGTGGGGAGAAAAGCTTGCGTGTGATCTTCTTCTTTAACCTTGAGAATGTTCAATTCATCTGCCCTGTTTTCAGCATAGGCGACGCCAACATATCCAATCCCTTCGTTATCACCAATGACTGCATCTACAATCTGTGCATTACCATTCAACGGTTGCATATCAGTTCTATAATCGTTATTATCCAATACATATTCTTGGAGAAACACATAAGTTCCAGAATTACTCTGTCTACCATACACCGTTATTTTAAGGCTAGGGCCACCTATGCCATCCCAATTTAAGATAGTACCATTATAAATACCACGTAGCTGACTAAACGAAATCTCAGAGATATCAATGTTTTTGTTTGTAATAATTGCAATACCATCAAGACATGTTCTAAATTCAACCGTAATTACACCTTGAGATTTAGCCTGGATACTCTCATGGCTTTTGATAGGGCGTGAGGCATCAGCAATATCAATTTGGCCATTAATCAACTGTGCAATACCTGTACCAGATCCACCTCCAGAAACTGATATGGTGGCATTATCGTTAATCTTTACATATTCTTCAGCCCATATCTGAACTAGCTCAAGCATGGTATCTGATCCTTTTTGTTTAATCTTAATTCTAGAGGGTCCACTGGTAGCAAAAAAAGCAATAAGTAACAGGATTGCAACTATTATAATAACGAGTTTTATCTCCCCTTTCACCTGATCTTCTCCGATAATCAATACACTAGTAAAGAGAATCTTAAATAGACTTTTAATGCTTCTTATGAAACAAAAATCATTTAGCAATCATTGCTCTCAGCCAATCAGCAACATTTTCTGCATGATCAGCAATGTCATCTACCCAATCAGCGATCTTTAAAAGATGATAGACATCCATAGGATCAATTTTTCTTTCAAGTTTGTAAATACCTTTGGTCATCTCATATTTCTTTTGATCCGCCTTCCATTCATTCTCATGAACCTTATAAATGAGCTTTTTCGTCTGCTCTCGTTCTCGTCTCACAAAGCTTGTTTCAACAAGATCTCTGATATTTCCAACAGCATCTTCCATAGCCCTTACAGTGTTTATAACCAACTTAGCATGATCTATAAAGATAGGCTGCAGTTCCTTTGGTATCTTTGTATGACGCATATCAAGCATACGAACAAGGTTTTCTGCATGATCTAAAATCTTATCCTGCTCTCGAAGTGCCCACATAAATTTTCCTTTATCCACTGGCATAAAAAGTGATGTAGGAAGATGATTTCGTAAATTACGTTTTATCATATCTGCTTCATGCTCAAGCTGTGAAACATTTTCAGCTAGCTTTGAGAAACTTTTGTAGTCACCTTTATAATACCTAATTAACCCATCTCCTAAAATATCAATACATTCTCGAACCTTGTCCATGTGTTCCAATAATTGACCAAATGGAGATTTTCTTCTAAAAGTATCAGCAACTGGTGCTCTAAAATGATCCTTTTTCTCTGTCATTTTTTCACCTTCTATCCATTATACTATCACCATCAGACATATAAAAATTGCCGCTGATGTAGCAGCAGCAACAGGTACTGTTAACAACCATGATACAATAATTTTTTTAATTATGCTAAGATCTATAGCTTCTAAACCCCGTGCAAGTCCAACGCCTATGACTGCGCCTACAACTGTGTGGGATGTCGAGATGGGTAAGCCAAGTTTTGATGCAATCAATACTGTTGTAGCAGCACCAAAATCCACTGAAAAACCTCGTGTATTTGTAAGTGTTGTAATGCGGCTACCTACTGTTTTCATAACTCTCTTTCCCCAGGTAAGACATCCAACAGCTATTCCAATTCCACCTAATGCCAGCAGTTCGGGAGGTATTTGGGCGGTTAGACTCATTTCTCCACTGGCAAGGGGTATAATAGCTGCAACTGGAGCTATTGCGTTAGCTACATCGTTTGCACCATGCGAAAACGCAACATAACAAGAGGTAATAATCTGTAATTTCCGAAAAATACCTTCTACCGTGGCATAATCTTCAACTGATTTCGCCTCGATGTTTCTTAGTAAAAAGATCCCTAGTATGATAACAATCATAGAAATACTAGTTGAAATTAAGATTACATGTGATAACTCTGATACACCTACGATTTTACTTAACTCAGTTTTTAATAGTAAAGAAGATGCGATCAAAAAAGCAGTAACTCCAATTATAAGTGGCCCGACAATCTTAGCAGATTTCACAGGCTCTTCTTTAGCAAAAATGAGTTTCACAATAACTTTGAACACAAAAAAAGCAATTATGCAGCCGAGAATGGGTGATATAATCCAGCTTGCAGCGACCTGTCCTACTTTTCCCCAGTTAATAGACGAAAAGCCTCCTGCTATTATTCCAAAGCCTATCAGAGCGCCTATGATGGAATGGGTTGTAGAAATAGGCATTTCTTTCCAAGTCGACAGGGTTATCCAGATGGCAGCTGCAAGCAGTGACGCTATAAATCCTAACAGCAGGACATGTGGGTCTACAATCATGTCACTCTTTACAATTCCACCCTTGATTGTTTCTGCGACATGAGGACCTACAAAAACAGCACCTACAAAATTTAGTATACCTGCAATAAGCACTGCTTGTTTGAATGTGATCGCCTTTGCACCTACAGCGGTAGCCATGGAGTTGGCAACATCGTTGGCACCAATGCTCCATGCCATATAAAAACCGATAGCACCTGTACCACCTGCTATAAGTAAAAACGTAATGGAATCCAACGAAAGCCTCCGCCTCAAATAATGTTATTCAGATATGAAATATAACTTCTGTAAATAAGCATTACGAAAAATATCACTGAGCAATGTCTGTAAGGAGCATCTTTGTCAGAGGATATTTCAGCTATAGGAAAACGGGATAATAAATAAATCTTTTTAAAAGAGCAGTGTTGCCCGTAAATTAGATTTTTCAGGAGAGAGTCCATATCGTTTTTATAGGACACAAAAACGGGATGGACATCTCCCCAGACCGTGATTGAAAAACAATCATAAAAAAGTGACGATGCACCCATCCCGTTGTAGAGGTGTCTGGGATGGGATGCATAAGATGAAGAAAAGAAAATCTGTAAGAAAGAAAAGTAAGTATAGTGGACGGAAGTATAAAAGATATAGGAAGGGTTTTTGGGAAAGATACAAAGGACAAAGAAAATGGAAATATACTCGTTGTATTCTTGAAGTGAAACGACTCCTGGATAATAAACCAGATCCCTATACGGTTCGTCCTCCAAACACCGTTGGAAGACCCCCGGCAAACCCAAAGGACATTCTGATATTTCTGATGTTTAAACAATTGTTCTGTTTATCCTACATAGATACCGAGAGTTTTTTATTGTGGGTGTGCGGTGAACGTATGTGGTTAATGGAAACAGTCCCTGATGCAAATACTGTACAGGAACATATCAGCGATATTCCTCTCACATACCTTGAAGATATGCTGAAAGAAACCATCCGGTGTTTGAATGACAATGATGTGACTGTTATCATAGATGCAACAGGGTTATCGTTGAATCAATACGGGCGATGGATGAATGTCAGGAATGGTAAGAAAAAGATGAAGAAGAGGTTTGTAAAGATCCACTTGGCAGTTGACAGGGATAGTGGAAAGATTCTTGTTGGCATATGTTCTAAAGGCTGGAAGCATGAACACAAGTTTGGGGTGCGGATTGTGAAATCGCTCAGACGATCATTCTCAAAACATGGCAAGAACATAAAAGCCGAACTGCTTGATGTTGGGTACCTCTCAAGGGAGATGACCGATGAAATCGAGAAATCCAAAGCTAAACCGTATGTAAAAATGAAGAAGAACTCTATCACAAGATCCAAGGGGAGTCCTTCATGGAAACGGAACATCCGTTTCCAAAAGGAACAACCAGATGATTTCATGAAAGAATTTTGCTATCGGGTGGTGATTGAAGGTATCATTTCTGCTCTCAAGAAAATGTTTGGTTCTGTGATCTCCTCAAAAAAGAGGCATAATCAGAATGTGGAGGTATTATGCAGGCTCGTACTGTGGAATTGTATGCACTAAACAGGGGAAGAATGAATTTACGGG
>JAUWYM010000096.1 GCA_030615845.1 Thermoplasmatota archaeon
TCGGTCAAAGAATGGTGCAAAAAACTATCAATACATTGCATCACTTCTCGCCTCTTGGAAATTACAGAATAAAAATATCTTCGAAGAATTAGAAAACCTACTCAGGAAGCAATTGTGCTTGAGCTAAACAAATACAAAAAATAATATCTTTGTAATGTGTTATTCCATATTTCTACCTTTTTACGAAATGCATATAAAATGGTATTAGATTCGTGCGGATGGTGGGTTTTTATGACCAATATTGGTAGGCTATACTCAGATAGAGCAGGAAAGATGAGAAAATCAGAGATACGTGAGCTGTTAAAGGTAGCTCAAGATCCTGAAGTGATTTCCTTTGCAGGTGGCCTGCCTAGCCCTAATTCTTTTCCATTGCAGGATCTACAAGGTGTTGTAAAATCTGTTTTAGAACATCATGGAAAAATTGCGCTTCAATATGGAACCACACAGGGGCTAGCTGAATTACGGGAAGCAATTGCAGAAAGAGCCTGTAAAGACGGAATAAATGCGACAGCAGAAAACGTGCTCATTACGAGCGGTTCTCAGCAGGCGTTAGATACTGTTGGTAAAATATTTTTCAACCCTGGAGATATCGCACTCGTTGGACTTCCAACTTATCTAGGCGGCATCAACGCATTTAGAAGTTATGAAAGTAATTTGATAGGTGTACCCGTTGATAAAGATGGTATGGTTGTAGATGCTCTTGAAGAGAAGATAAAGGAGTTGCAAAAAGATAATCTCACTCCGAAATTCATCTATGTCGTACCAACCTTTCAGAATCCTGCTGGTGTCGTCATGCCTGAGGTACGTCGAAAAAAACTTATTGATCTTGCCAATGACTATGATCTTGTGATAGTTGAAGATGATCCATATGGAAAACTTCGTTTTGATATTCCCTACATAAAACCGATAAAATCTTTTGATGATGAAGGTCGCGTAATCTATATGTCAACATTTTCAAAGATACTGTCACCTGGTTTTCGACTTGCATGGACAATTGCATCAGAAGAACTTACAAGAAAAATGATAATTTGCAAACAAGCCTTAGATCTCTGTACGAACACCTTTACTCAGTTTATTGCAAATGAATTTATGCGAAGCGGATCTCTTGATTTGCATATCCTGAAGATCTGCGAGATGTATAAACCAAAGCGAGATATTATGATGTGTGCAATGAAGAAATATTTCCCAGAGGGATATATCTGTAACAAACCGAAAGGCGGTATGTTTGCCTGGGTTACCCTTCCTGAGGGAATAGATACTGAAATAATGTTTCTTGACGCGTTGAAAGAAAAGGTTGCATACGTGCATGGTAAAGCATTTTGCGTTGACGAAAGTGGCAGTAGATCTATGAGACTTAACTTTTCCTATGCTACCGGTGAAAAGATCGAAGAAGGTATGAAACGATTAGGTACAGTAATTGATAAAAAATTGAAAGTTCTATGTTAAAAGATAAAAAAATTGTTGTCATAGTTCTTCTTGTATTGATAAATTCTTTTTCTGGATGTACATTATTTTCTTTTTTTGATGAAACAGAATTTTTGTTAAATTCTTCAGTTATAGAGGATGACGATGGATTTACAAGCCTATTTTTACATTTTAACACAACTGACAAAGCAACACTGAAGCTGCTTGATCCTAGTGGAGACCTCCTTTTTTTTGAGGAATATTATGCAGGTGCTCATGATGAAATTGTACCTCTTGATGAATACAGAAAAACTCCATCTCCGGGGAGATACCATTTAAAAGCATATGACACAAATGAAAAGAAAATCTTTGAAAATGAACTTTTTTTTACGGGTCAGAATCTAACTATTACAAAAGTTATCGAGAAATGGTGGTTAAATGATGACAAATACTTCTTAGTTGGGTTGACGATCACACTTAAAAATAGCGGTGATCTTCCAGCATATCCTCATACAGCGACTGTTCAAATTGATAACAAAAAATCATCTGAATTTTTATTTCCTACTGTAATTTTGCCACATCAAAGCAAAAATGTAAATTGTTTTGTGTATCTTGACGATATCTCACCAGAAGGATATCCTCTCGAAATATCCTTAAAAGATTCTGAGGGAAAAATACTTGCAGATATGATTCAGACGATTCATCCATCTGAAAATATACCTGATTTGGAGTATAGCTGGAGGTATAACGGATACAACACGCTCGTTGTTCCAGATGTTGATTTTTTATATGACTATTATAGCAGTCTCGAGCGTCTTGTGTTAGAAGATTATGCTGCGTATATATTTGATGTGTATGATGATCAATATATTGATTTGGTTGCCGAACGATTATTAGCACTTACGGATGCATCAGACGGCGTTGGTATTATTAATTTTGCCGCTTCATTTATCCAATCTCTCAAGTATGCTGAAGATGATGAGAATGATTCCACCTGGGAGTATCCGCGTTATCCTATAGAGATGTTAAAAGATTCACAGGGTGATTGTGAGGATAAAGCAATGCTTACTGCATCTTTACTTGACAGTATGGGTTACAATGTTTCATTGCTACGGCTCCCTAATCATATGGCAGTTGGCGTCCATCCCAATGAAAATCTATCAGGGTATGACTATTATGCTGATGAATATTATTATCTAGAAACAACTAGGAACAGATGGGATCTAGGAAGAGTTCCAGAAGAGTACGAAGACATAACAAATGTAACAGTACATTCAATATCTTCTCGGCCTATCCTTATTCATAGTTGGAAGAATGCAACTCGCTTTAGCGGTAGCGACGGCTTAGATTATGTTAAGATCAAAATTTTAATTGAAAATCTTGGACGAGGGAATGCAAATAACTTCGAAATTCGGGGTGCATTTTACAACCAAAATGGTATCGGCTTCAATAAGGAGACTACATGGATAGCTTCTCTTGCTGCAGGAAAAAAGAAAGTGGTTGATCTACAGATTAATGTCCCTCAAGGTACTTCTACAACACTTAAAACCCAAATATATCTTAATGATCAGATGGTTCATGAGAAAGAATCTACATCGAGTTTTCCATAATTTTTAAGTTTCGCAGTCTTCGTTTAAGAGTATAGGTGATAAGTAGATGAAAAAGTAAAAAATTAATTGTAGAAATCAAACTTATATTATTATATTTACTACAGAAAATAATTATTTTTACGTTCAAAAACTTGATAATACAATATTTTCAAGGATTAGTTTATAAAAAAAGAAGTGTTTATTCTACCTTACAGTAACAAAATTGAATTACAAACATTCAGAGCGATTACTCATTGATCCTAACCCCCCGGATCAATTAAAAAGAAAACCATTCTGAAATAATTAGCAGTTACCTTATGATTTGTTCCTACTCTCCCTTTTATTTCAAGCCAGATAAGAACATCGGCAAGGATCCACATGTTATACAGTAAGACTGAGAAGAGGAAGTAAAAGAGCCGTATCCGGTAATTCTTTGATGTGGTCTTCGGAAGGAACGATTGTTTTTTCACCCTATATCCCGTTTCTATTCCCCATCGCCTGCGATATTCTTCTGCAATTCGCGCTGCTTCTCCTTCCATATCTTCTTCAAGTTACTTGCTGTACATACAAGATTAAACTCTGCATTTACTACCTCAATGCCTCTTGTGAGAAACATCCGTATTCCTTTATTCTCTTTAATATCTCCAAATGCTGGCTCTACTGTTATGGCTCTTAATTTGTAGATTTCCTTTGCATGCGTTGTCTTCATTTTTGCAGTCATTGCATTGCGCTCCTTTTCATAAGGGAAAGATTTTATGTAACGTATGCCGCTTTTTCTTTTCGTGCATTTACTTTGTTGAATGCACATTGCACATGCTTGTCCTTTGTAAAGTCGTATCTTCTTTTGTTTGGTTTTGTCAAAATGTTCTCTGAGAAATGTTACAGATTGATTCTCTGGGCATACGTATTCATCTTTGCATGGGTCGTATATAAAGTGTTTTTTATCATACGGAGCGTCACCCTTGTTTTTAGTATCAGGAATGTAACCATCGATTTTTTTATCATCTAGAAACTTGATATTGATGCTTTCAAAGTAGCCGTTATCAAAACTCCATGGTACATTTTCGGGTAACGATCCAAGATTTTCTTCTGTCTGAAGAACTTGAGGTTGTAGCTGCTCTACATCATTCTCATCCTTACAAACGTCATTTGCAAGGATGAAACCTTTTCTATCTACAGTAATTTGAATGTTATATGAGAACTCAACCCTTCCTTTTTTGTTTTTCATAAACCGACTTTCAGGATCTGTGATATTTACCCCCTTCAATTTATGTTCTTGTAACTCTTGATATGCTTGATTGAGTTTTCTGAGGGTTTTCTCCTTGAAGATATCATCTTTCTCTTTGGTTTTTTCAACATAATGTTTAGCAATGTTCTGTATTTTCTTCCTGCTTTTACGGGGAAGTTGATCACTACCTCGAAGGTCATTAAATGCTTCATCCTCAATATCATCTTGCTCTGCCCATTCTTCAAGTTCCTCATCAACAAAACGTAGTAAGAACTCCAACTCCTCTTTTGTAAGCATACGTTTATTTGCAACGTTAGCCCTCTGTTTACTACCGTCTGTAGAAAGATGAGAAAGATCAATCATTCCGTTCTGTCTGGCAAGAACCACAGTATGCTTAAAAACCTCTTTGATGAGTGTTGAATTGTTTTTCCTGAAATCACATATCGTTCTAAAATCCGGGTTTGTTTTCTCCGCTAGAAACATATATACTATGTTTTCAC
>JAUWYM010000085.1 GCA_030615845.1 Thermoplasmatota archaeon
ATTAAACATAAATTTAAAGGAAAGAAATGAGATAAATCACCTGTCTATAAATCTCTAGTTATTAAGATGGCACATATGGAACAAATGCTGGATCTGCGTATAAAGCATATTCATAGAAGGACATATACTTATTATCTAACCGGGGTTCATAATCCGATTGGGAATTACCATTTGATGATTCAAGTATCTTTGCATCTATGTCTTTTAAGCCTGTGATTACAAGTGGCGGCGTCCACCAGACTGGCCATTCTGCATCCTCTGGAAGATAACGATTCCGCGCCTCTCGATAAGCAAATCCTATGCTTGTATCTTCTGTTTTGAGTTCTTCTAAGAGATCTGAGTAGATTTTAAATCCAAAATGCATCTCTGGGTAGATTTCGTTTCTTGCGTTTCTGCTTGCTTTTAGATATCTCAGTAAAGCCTGTCCTGGAAAATCATACTTGGTGTTCTTCGTTATCCCACCTTCCTCCTGATCAATATACCCTCCAGGCACATTAGAGGATGTTGTTGCTGCAATTACTGCGTTACAACCGGCGTGGAGATATGCTTGACTTATCCCCTGCTTAGGATAGACGCCGTCTATTTTTCCGCAAATGCAGCTTTCTATCCAGAGAAATGAAGGACCAAGATCCATATTTTCCACATTTCTTGTATTATAATATCCATAATCACTCAGTGATAGGCCTGTTCCAAATCCCATGAGTGTTGCTACCTTTTCCATAATTCGTTCTAATACTCCGTTTGAACGACCAAATCCTAACTTATAAATTCCAACGTCTCCCATGCCAAACATATGCTGATTGCCATGTGCATTTGCAAGGATGAAATTAGAGTTTTCTTGCAATTGTCCACCTAATGCAACATCAACACCAACGTTTTTCTTAATTTGACGTTTCGATAGGAGAAGTGTATTGAACAGGTTTGCCTTTTTAATCGTGTCAATTGCATCGTTACTGAATCCCTGATAGAGAGCAGAATTTTCTCTTTGATATTCTGTATTAAAACCAAGCTCTTCTACATTTTTTTGAAGGGCAAGACCATTGAAATATGACGCTCCAGTCTCCATTTTCATTGGCTCTCCACGACTGGTCAAGCCAAGAAGCTCTCCAAATATTTTATAGCGAATAAAGGGTTTTTGAAAATCATTACCCCCACCTAATTGCACTGCAGCATTATCTTTCCACTCATCCATATTATCAATGATTTCATCGTAAAATATTGTTCTTGCTATAAGTGCAGAGGCGTCTTGAACATCCCAACCTGTAATTCTCCCGATAATATTCTCTTGGTAAGGATAATAGTTTGGCCCTTGACTATATATGTCTGGTGCCTGACTAGACCAATCACCTGGACTTGGATCGATATTGGCATAGATAAAATCGCTTGGAATACCTGCACCAACATAGTATGGAACCTCTTCGAAAGGAGTTGCCGGCATTGATGGGGTGTCATAGATATATTGAGGAAGAACTGTTGCGCCACCTACAAGGGCGATATACATTGGATTGTTTTTGTAATGCTCTTGCAGATACTTAAGATCGTATTCTCTCTCTGTGGATATACCGGCAAGTGATGCAAGCAGATCATTAATTTCTTCATGAATCGAAAAGATATGATCGTTTGATGCCTCAATTAAACGAGGATTCCTTCTTGGCATATAAAACCCAGGAGATGGCTCCCCCATATACAATACATCATCATCTGCAGCAAAAGCAAACTCTGGTTTTCCAAAAATAAGACCCTTATGATAAGCTGTAAGATAAGGGGCTACTGATGAAAGACCTTTCATCAGAGGATAAATTGGATCGCTGAGTTTTTCAACGGTTATTTCCGCTCTGATTTTTCCTTCATTGCTTGCAAGCCAAGTGGGGCTTACTGTTATTTGGTATTCCTCGCCACCCCGGTCATATAAAACAGCCTCATTATAAGTAATATCTTCAATTATCCTTCCGTTGGCATCTCGAACTGGGACACCACCACCGCCAGTACCACCGACAAACACTTCAAATTGCTGTAGACCTTCATATTCGTCTTCATCGATAATACCGCACATAAACATGACATTATCTCCAAGTTCATTGACGTTTTCATCATTAAGATTGATTCCTTTGAATTTCACAAGTGCATATTTATAATCGTTTGGAATTTTAAATTTTCCTAGTTCGTTGTTTCCCGCAGTTATTGATTGTAGAAGTTCCGTTGTCGCCATCGTAGTAAATGTTTCTTCAAAAATCCACTCTTCACTGTCTAGAACTTCAGGAGGCCATGCATCTATTGGATTGGTTATCGTGATATAATCAATATCGCCAAACTTTTCTATAAGAAGTCTTGTTGTGTTATCAACAATATCTTCAACAGTATTAAACCGTAAAACATCTCCATATCCTTCAATGTTGTCACCGCAAATAAGCGTTCTTTTTACTCCAAGCTCGTTAAACACTCCTCGTATGTTATGGTCCAGTTCATCTGTTACGATAATCGGTATGGAGAGATATGATGCAAGTGGTGTAGCCATTACTCCTAGGGTATAGCCAGATTCATTATTTTCAATAATGAGTACTGATTCGCTACTGGTCCAGTATTTTTTTGCAATATCAATAGACCATTCTTTTGATGACTTGGAGTCATCAATGAATTCATCGGCCGTAATATCTATTTGCTCTTCTGCTCGAAAGATGGCACGTGAAGGATTACTATAGTTTTGAACATACATAGGTATGATTTCTTGTTTTCCTTCAGCATTATAATGGACCGCAAGTGGCGTAGCAATTAGTGCATAAAACGGATCGGCATCTGAGACAGCTACTGCATTTGGTAGGTCTGAGAGGCTGCTAGAAACAACAAAAAAATCGTCGATGGATGACAAACGTCTCACCGTTTCTTCCGGCTTCCAGGTGTAGATTCCAATTGATGCAATGATTAGGATTACAACCCCGAGTACTGCTATTAGTTTATCATTTTTGTTCATAATTTATCCCCGTCTAATTATGGTTACCTCTAATCTATTCTACTATATTTGTATCTTTCTATATAATATTTTCTATTATTTATCTTCGAATACATTTTCTCCGGTTTTTCTCTTATGGTAAAAACTAAAAAACAGAAACTATAAAATAAAAAAATATTTTCATATAAAATTTCAAAAAACTAGGAATACTTTTAAAAGACAAACCCTACATTACAGCTAAAAAGGTGAAATAAAATATGGTTGGAGAAGAAATGTCCTCACAACTGCAAGATCAGATAAACAGATTGCAGCAGTTACGATCACAAGTTCAAATGATTGCACAGCAACGTCAGCAAATCGAGCTTCAATTAAGAGAAACTGAGGAAGCATTAAAAGAAATTGAAAATGCCTCAGAAAAAACCCCTATTTATAAGAGTGTTGGTGCAATACTCATAAAAACAAAAGGAAAAAACGAGATTAAAAAAGAACTCACATCAAATAAAGAATCCTTAGAACTACGGAAAACAACACTGGAAAAACAAGAAGGAAGAAGTAGGGAAAAACTAAACGAATTACAAAGTAAAGTTGAAAACGCTCTCAAACTTGCGGGTAAGGGAACTTGATGTTTAAAAAGAGAAACATCTCTGTCTACAGTGATTTGAAAACAGGTTTTTTTTGTAAATTCTTTTTAATTCTTGGTGTAATTCTTCTCGTTTTTTATATCCTTCAAAGAGCAATTTCCTTTGTTGATATCGGCGAAGATATGCTCGGAACTATTCTTGCTTTTGCCATCCTTTCATTAGGACTCGGTTTTATTTTGTATTTTCTTTCCCGTCAATTTGCAAAGCTTGCAAAAATAGCTGAGGAGATCGAAAAAGAGAATTTAACAGAAGATATTGAAAAAGCTAAGTGAGTAAATTTCAAAAAAATTGTGTTTACTTTCCAAATCTTCTTTTTCTTTTTTGATATGTTCGTATGGCTTTTAGAAAATCTCTTTTTTGGAATGCTGGCCAGAAGACATCTGAGAAGTAGAGTTCTGAATATGCTAGTTGCCAGAGAAGAAAGTTTGATATTCGTTCTTCCCCAGATGTTCGAAGTATTAGATCAGGATCTGGTAAGCCGTTGGTATAGAGATATGATGATACTGTTTTTTGTGAGATGTCCCGTATATTGAGTTTGTCTTTTTTGACGTCGCCTGCGATTTGTTGTATGGCATTAATGATTTCTTCTCTTCCGCCATAGGCAAGTGCGATGTTAAAAAAATAGTTGCCATATTTTGCTGTCGTATCCATTATATCTTTTGCAGATTTTCTTGTTTCTTTTGGGAGAGACTCAAGATGTCCTATAATTCTTACTCTTACTTTGTTTTTATGGATTCTTGAATCTTTTACTGCTCTATCTAGTTCTTGCTTGCAAAGATTCATGAGTATTTTTACTTCATCTTCGTTTCTATTAAAATTTTCTGTAGAAAATGCATAGACCGTAAGTACTTTAATGCCTAACTCAAAACACCAATCCAGAACTTCTTCTATCTTATCTCTTCCAAAGAGATGTCCAGCTTCTGGAGTTAGTTCGAGGTTTTTCGCAAAACGGCGGTTTCCATCCATAATGATTGCGACATGTTCTGGAACAGGATACTGTTTTATCTCTTCGGTAAGTTTGTAATCTTTGAATTCATTAATTTTTCTTGAGAAATAATTGTAGAAGTCAGATTTGTATATTTTTGTTAATACTTTTTGTCCTGTATCGCTTTTTACAGCATATTTTTCAAACTCATCGATTTTTTTTCCAGCAATGGTTTTTAAGGATGGTTTTTTTGGACTTATTGCCCTCCCTCATGGTATCAAATGGCTTTACCATATATATAGGTTAAGATTCCAGTTATTTGTTGCTTTTTATGGAGTAAGTCTGATTGTCACCTACAGGTTTATATAATAAAACCATATTTCGACTTCTTACAATTTAAAGGTGATAGCCTGGGAAACATACGAGATACGCATATAAAAAGTATTGCGATAGAGCTTGTGAAAAAGTATCCAGATCAGTTTAAATTCGATGATTTTCAACATAATAAGAAAAAGGTTGAGCAGTTTGCAGAAACAAGTAGTAAACTCATGAGAAATAGGATAGCAGGATAC
>JAUWYM010000099.1 GCA_030615845.1 Thermoplasmatota archaeon
TCCTATGGAGAGAAAGGTTGGAATTACGCTGCTTGCAAAAAGTAAGGAGTCCAAGATGGTCATTGACGGGAGCTTTGCGACATCAGTTACTCCGGAAAGCGATATTGTTATCACTGGTTCTGAGAAAAAAGCCCGGTTTGTCAGATTTGGTGAAAGCTTTTATCAGATGGTTCGTTTAAAGTTGATGAGATAAAATATGGGTTTTTTCCGACGAAAGAAAAAAACAGAGTACACACCAACATCATGGATGATTAAAAGAGAGTGCCTGAACCTTATTTTTGAATGCGCGAAATCAAGCTTTCCTAATGAGTTTGGTGGTCTTCTACGAGTTGATACCGAAAGTAAAGATACAATTATTGAAGTTATCATCTTACCAGGCACCATATCTGGTGATTCTCATGCGATATTTCAGATGCATATGCGTCCTATAGATTTTTCAATTGTTGGTACTGTTCATAGTCATCCATCACCAAGTGCAAGACCTTCAGATGCTGATCTGCATCTATTTAGCAAATATGGAAAGATACATATTATTGCTGCAAGCCCGTTTAATGAAGAATCTTGGAAGGCATATGATTACTCGGGAAAAGAAGTAGAGGTTGCAATCGTTTAGTGTTATTTTATTTTTGATGTTTCTTTTCTTCATCTCTTGGAGTAATTTTTCGGGGATGGGTCTACAGCGGCAATGTTTTTGGTGCTCCAGATGCCATTTGATTCGTTGTTCTGTTGTTGGGTTTTTTGACATTTTGTTTTTCCTATACCATTCTGATGATGATGTAGATATTTCAGGTTTTTGAAAATACTAAATACAATGGAGCTTTTACCATACAACAAATGGATTATGTAAACTTGAAGGAGAACACATTAGTAATTACAAAAGAACCACTTGCTGGCGATACTCTTTCAAACCTGCTTCGACTACTTGTACAAAATAGATTCAAAATTGACTTTAAATATATGCCAAGAATGCTCTACGCAATCACAATAAGTAGTATAATGGCTCCCTTTCGTATCAAAGAACATATCACGTTTGAAAAAACCATAAAAGAGACAGAAATAAAACACGATCCTATTTTCATCCTTGGACATTGGAGAAGCGGAACAACCTACCTCCACAATGTTTTATCACTAGACAAAAACTTGGGATATTTTTCCACATTCCACGCTATTCTCCCCAGCCTGTTCTTAGGAAGCGGAAAACGTTTCAAGCCCTTTGTTGCCTCAAGTATACCAAAAAAGAGGCCCATGGATGACGTATCCATGAGAGCAGATTTACCTCAGGAGGACGAATATGCAATTAGTACCTTATCCCCTTACTCCGTTAATCACAGTTTGTGTTTTCCAAGAAATGCAGAGTTTTACAATAGATTTGTATGTATGGACAACATCTCTAAAAATGTAATAGAAGAGTGGAAAGAAATATATCTCTATCTTTTGAAAAAAGAAACACTTTACAGAGACGGCAAAAGACTTGTATTAAAAAACCCAGCAAACACAGCTAGAATAAAGTTGCTTCTTGAACTGTTTCCAGACGCGCGATTTGCCCACATATACAGAAACCCATATCATCTCTATTTCTCCATGATGCGTTTTTTATCAAGCATCACACCATTTCTCTGTGTACAGGAACCCCCAAAGATCGAGGAGGCAGAAAAACAAATGATGCGGGCGTATAAACAAATATACAAGAAATACTTCAAAGAAAAAAGACATATTCCAAAGGAGAATCTTATTGAGATACGATATGAAGATTTTATTGAACGCCCGCTAGAAAAGATAAGAGGAATTTATACACATCTACATCTCGATGGTTTTCAAGAGTCTGAAAAAACCTTTAAAAAATATATTGCATCTCAAAAGAATGTAAAGACACATACATACAAAATGGATGAAGATTTAAAAGAAAAAATATACAAAGAATGGCGGTTTGCATTTGACAAGTTTGGTTATGAACGATGATCTACTTCCTACCATAAATGTTTATGAATCTAAAAAAAGAAGAGAGTTTGGGATGTAATCACCCATTATGATTTTATTGTATTTCTATTCCACCATGGCAAAAACCAGAGATGTAGACGATGTTACCAAGCAGTCCTTTCTCAGACATTTTGATGAATATGCCGTTTCTGAAACTCACTTTTTTAAACCTCACTACCCCCTTATGTACTCCCTCTATGCATTACCCACAAGTCCTTTTCTCTCCTGGATCATCACGTCAAAGCAACTGCCACATATCCACATAATTATTAGACATATGAACTCACCTCGCCAAATACATTTCATATCTGGCTCACCATCGCTTTTTAGATCAAAAGACCATCATCTAACTATGCAATCTGCTGAAGATGTGGGTAATGGATAGATGTACTCCCTGAGGAGATATTTCGAAGTAATGAAGATTTATTGCCCGAGCAGAAATTGAACTACCTGACTCTCTTGGGTTAAACACCAGCCCTCTAAGCCAAACCCAGCCGAAAAGACCATCTGTTTCTTCTGATCCTTGATCTATCGACATGCTCACATCTGCCGTTTCTTGTTTCTCTTCAACACTCGACAGACTGCTGTTCGATATATCTACAGGCATGCTTGTTGCACTGGTTATCATCATTCCAGCAATAACCAAAGCTACTGCCAACAAAATAGTTTTCTTCATATTTTTCCTCCAAACTATAATTTATATGAAATTGAAATAATAGTATGATTTAAAGTTTTTCATACCCTTTTTATAGCAACAAATACCGTCTTTTATAAATTTTACTTGCCTCCCAGGTATCAGATACATATATCTGTACGCGTAAATCCATCAAAAAAGATTTTATACACTATGTCCCCTATCAAGAGTGGAGAGAGATGGACGTTTCACCTGTAGATGTATTGATTTTTGCACCACTCGCACCATTACTGGGCGTACTGCTGTTTTGGTTTATTCAACTGCTGTTTATTGAAAGCTATAAATACTATCTCTCAAAAATAAAACGCAAACACCTGCCTCTTTGCCGATTCACCAACTTCACAGGCATCCTCTTTCAAACCATATGTCATGCCCTTGGATACACAGCGACAATGAGCGGGATATCTCATTTTCATGTAAACATCCACTACGGAAGAGTAAAACCGAAAAAAGAAAAAAAAGGAATATTTGAATGGATATCAAACTCATTTCTTTTTATCGGACCTTTCTTCATACCAGCATCTCTGTTGCTTCTCTGCCTTTTCTTTCTACTCAACAACACATCATTTCACCTCTCATCAGGAACCTACGTCTCATTTGCATCAGGAATGCAGATGTTTGGCGCAAACCTCTACAGATTTTCAGAAGGTTTTTTTTCGTTCCTATCCAGTATAGATCTAGCACATCCAGGACATCTGGGTTTTTTAATATTTCTCCTCTTTCTAGGAATGGGTATACGGCCAAGCCATATCGGTGAAGACAAACGAAGAAAAGTTGACATGATGTATGATCTGCAGAACATTAAATCCCATATCTTCCAAAAACCATTGTATCTCCTTATATTGTTTTTACTTGCCTACGTTTTATTCTATGTTTCCTTTCTTCTTAATCAAAACTGGTACATGGTTCTCTTCTCAGTATTTGGATGGCTCTCCATTATCGCTATTGTTGCACTATTCCTCGCCCATATGATTGTATTTTTAATAAAAACAACCGATGAAATACCAGGGCGATGGAAACTTCTTCCGTACATTATACTTCCAACATCATACATACTCATGCGACTCATCTTCTATTTCTATCCGGCAGAATTTGACAAAACTGCATCACTATTAATAATGATCTTTTCTACTGTTGCTGTTACGTTTCTTTTGTTATACTACAAGACCAATAAATTTAAAACCAAAACAAAGATGGAACAATTGAAGGTAGAGGATGGACCAAGAAGAACCATTAAAAAATGAACAAATAGAACGAGTGCTATCACCACATCCGCTCTCATTTATGAAACTTCAATTCCTATGTATTTTTCTGATAGTGTGGGGAGTAATAGTATTGTGGTTGGTTAACGTTTCGGAGTATAAGGGCGTGTTTAATGAATGGTACATGGTATTGGTAGTTTGGAGTCTCATATTACTGTTGGTTGGTGTTATCGCCTCATTAATTACCATCCGATGGAGTATTTTCTTCCTTTATCTTGGACTTGTTGCATGTGCCACACTTATTATCCTCTGGCTGAGATTGGAGCAAAGTGCAGGGATTTTCGTCCCGATATATTCAGTTGCTGCCTCAATTTTAGGTTTTTTACTGGTGGAATGGTATCGCAGATCCCATAAGTACATCATCTCAAACCTTAGAATTGTCTTCAGCGGCGGCATCATAACAAAAAGAGAAAGAACACTCAGATACGACAAAATATCAGATATAAATTCAGAACAAGGAATCCTCGGACAAATCTTCGGGTTTGGAACAATCATTCCAATCAGCCAATCAGGTTTCGGTCTTGGTAGTGACCAATCGTTTGCTGCTGGCGGAGTGAAGATAGGTGAAAAAAAGGTTGGATTTTTTGGATTGTTCGGTGGCGGAAGAGAAGTACAAACACCCCGGACGAGAAGCTACTATGAACTCCATGGCGTACATCCCTATAAAGAGATAAAAAAATTGGTTGAAAGTGCAGTGCAAGAAAGCGTC
>JAUWYM010000070.1 GCA_030615845.1 Thermoplasmatota archaeon
CCTGCTGAATGTCGATACATCCTGTACAAAGCATTAAAATGATAACCATTACGATAACAACGCTACAACATATATTCTTCTGCATGGACTCGAATGAATTGTTAACTCGTTTAAAAATTTGTTGTACTGCAACAAGAAAAATTCTTATATACAGTCTCCAGTTTAATCATTTAATGAGAAAAGCTTTGAAGATTTATAGAACTAGACACGTATTTGTTCAAAAAATCTATGTTCTGTCCACAATTATCATGGTACTATTTAGTTTTCCCATCATAAGTCAAATCGGATCGTGTACATCAATTGAAAAATCAATAATTTATGTGAGCAGTTTAGGAACTGGAAACTTTACAACCATTCAAGATGGCATTGATGCCGCACATTCTGGTGACACCATCTTTGTATATAATGGGACATATTCTGAGAATATTGTTATTGACAAATCAATTACACTTCTTGGAGAAAATAAAAATATCACTATTATTGACGGACGAGGGACTGGAAATGTTATTAAAATCAATGCCGACTATGTAACCATACGAGGTTTTACTATTCAACATAGTGGCCTTATTTTTCCAAATGCAGGAATCAATTGCAGTGCAAATTATACTATAATTGAAGAGAATTTTTTCAACAACAACTTCTATGGTATGACCCTACATCGTTCATCAAATAACACCATCATAGGAAATACCATACAAAACAATGATCAATGCGGCATCTACATGAGCCGATCATCACATAATATCATTGATACCAATATAATCCGCCAGAATACCTATAACGGCATAGGCGTTTATGATTCTTCAAATAATAATACTATTCAAAGTAATACTTTAACCCATAACGATTATTGTGGTATCAATATTCGAATATCATCACAGAACAACATCATAGACAACAATATATCAGAAAACAACATTGGAATTCATGTTCCATCGTCTGAAAATACTATTATTGGTAATAGTTTATCAAATAACAATATTGATATTGATGAAGAGCTTATAACACCAGGGTTTGAACTTCTCCTAATCATATTCAGCCTAGTGATGATCTTGTTTTGGAAAAGAAAAATAGTAAAGTAATATCTATATTGTGAAGGTATCTTAGAATTTAGTAAATGGAGATAATTTTGATGTCTTAGTCTCTCCTATTCTGTAATATAACCATCGAATCCCTTAATCCTCCAAATATCTATTTGATAGATATTAATTTATAAAAGAAAATAAAGAGAGATGAGGGGTTAGTGGATATTATGGCTCATATGTTGTGGATATAAGCTCTTGCTTTAGTTCAAAGTATGGTTGGTCAGGATAATGCGCTTTACTTTGCCAGATTTTTTGCATAACGATATTTCCTACTTCTGGAGCATAATGATTTTCAAGTGTAAAGACCATGAATCCAGCAGAGGCACTTTGAACAAAAAATGCAGCTAAAAAAATAGAAACAAGAATCAAACTGAAAACTAATATTATTGGTTTCCTGCCCCTCATTTGAATCCACCCTCACAACAACATGAGTATCAACTCATACAACTTATACTTTACTTACTGCTTAAAAGGCAGCAATTCTACCCAAAATAATTCAGAGTGCTCCCGTCGGGATTTGAACCCGAGTCTACGGCTCGAGAGGCCGTGATGATTGGCCGCTACACTACGGGAGCAAAAAGGAATTATCCTCCTGAGGCGACTTGTATAATTTTAAATTCTTGTTTTTTTGTAATGACGTCATTGATGGGAACTGGCATATTATTGCTTGTAACAATGACGGTATCGGGTTTCAATTGAATTTTTTGAAGAAGATCTGATATAGTTGAACCTTTATCTAACTCAATTTCCTTTGATGTATTTCCAGGTAACATTTTGATAGTAATCTTCATTGAATCGATATGCATATAAAAAAGCCTTAGATTAAACTTTTGACAATCTATATCTGTTTGCTGGGGTAGCTAAGCCCGGACCAAAGCGGTGGTCTCGAAAACCACTGGTGCTCGCACCTCAAGGGTTCAAATCCCTTCCCCAGCGTTCCCAACAGGAGAAAAACTGGTTGAATCAAATATTTGTCCTAACCTCTTTTTACCAGTAAAAGTGTATTCAAATCTCGTCATTTTCTACGATCTTTTACCGTTTTAAATATCTCTCCTTTTAAAGAAGAAGTATGCCAAGATCAATGGTACTATTATCCATACTAACTGAACAACAAGAAGAAGATTCATGCTCATCCAATCCGGGGCTTCTATTGAGATTCCCATAGCCTGTTTAAGACCAAATGCTTGCATGACCGCCATCTGATTTAAATCACCTGGACTAAAAACAACTGAAGACCAAAGCCAATCCGGGTAGGTGCCCTCACCTGTCATCAATTTCATGAAGTCTCCTCCGGTTGCATAATAGATGGCCATAACTATCATACCATAAATCATAGCCCAAAAAAATAAGATAATCCCTCCAGCAATAGCTCTCACACGAGTCTTACAAAGTGCAGAAATACAAATTATTAAGCTTAAATACATTAAACCTAAGATAATTGCAAGTGCTATGAATGCCAGAAATGCTACCCCTTCTTCAGCACCAACGGTCGCTGCAATAACAACACCGCTTAGGCCGAATCCTATTAATGGAGTAACAGCTAGTGCAGATCCAAGGCCCAGGAACTTACCCAATAGAACCTCTACTCTCTTTACAGGATACGAAAGAACCACATATAGAGCCCCCGTTTCTGCCTCACCAGCAATTGTTGAGAAACCAAGCAGGATTGCAATTAATGGAATAAGAAGAGTATAAATACTCATAAGTGCAACAACAGTGTCTTCCATACCTCCAAATATCTCCCCGCCTCCTGCTTGTCTACCAGCAAGGTATGATGAAGCAATTGCCAAAATTATAAAAATAATTGTCATTACAATAATCCATTTATTTCTAATATTATCCATGAACTCTTTTTTTGCAATAGTATAAATTGCCTTAGGATTTATTCCTGCCATTAAGCACCACCTTTATCCTGAGATATCAATTTCACAAATGCTTCCTCAAGTGAAGGTTCAATTGTTTTGATGTTATCTATTTTCAAACCTGCTTCCTCAAGAGTAGCAATAACTCGACTACGGACAGAAGACTCACAAGTCACAAAGAGCGTATCATCTTTTGCATCAACAGCCTCCACACCTTTAAGACCTTTGATTTCTTCCGGAATCTTTCCATTTAATCCGGGAATAGAAATTTCAAGGCGTGGTTTAATCTTCAGATACTTATTCAAATTAGCTACCGTATCTTCAGCAATAAGTTTACCTTTATCGATTATTGCAACTCTATCACAAAGATTCTCCACCTCAGTTAAAATATGAGATGAAAAAAGTACCGTAGCACCTTGCTCATTCAACATCTTAATTTTTTCCCTAATAGTCTTAACCCATCGTGCATCTAAACCTGCCATCGGTTCATCAAGAATATAAACCGGAGGATTCCCAATCATTACTTGAGCTACACCTAGCAATTGAACCATCCCTTTCGAGAAAGTCCCCACTTTTCTATCTATTGCTTCCTCAAGTCCAACCTCGCTTATAAGAGGTTTAGCAACAGATTTATCATCACCCCTTAATTCACAGAAGAAATTTAATGTCTGCAAAGGAGTAAGGTTATCATAGAACGCAACTCGCTCAGGAAGATACCCAACAGATTTTCTCGCTTCAATACCATCCTTTTTAATGTCAAATCCATTGATTTTGATTTTACCTGAATTAACATGAATTAAACTAAGTATTGCCTTTATCGCTGTGGTCTTTCCTGCCCCATTAGGGCCAAGAAGGCCAAAGATCTCCCCAGTTCGAATATTGAATGAGAGGTCATTTACTGCTGTTACATCCTTATATATTTTAGTAAGACCATCAACCTCTATTGTAAAAGAAGTAGTTGTTGTTTTTAATTCTGATTTTTCTTCTGGAAATGTGAATACGCCTTTTGTATTACATTTAGGACAAATAATATAGGTTTTTTCTCCAGGATTGCCCTGAATTGTGACTTTGTTTTTACAATGAGGACACATAATTGTTTTTGTAATCATTTTTTACGCTCCGATATTTTCGTTGTCTTAATATAAGAGGTAATATTTAATACATAGTCACTGGTATTTCATATATCTTATCAGAACCTAAAATATCTTTGGTATTTTCAGCTACTCCTTATAAACTATCAAATTTTACCGGATATTTTTAAAATACCTGCTAGGTATGACGTTGATATTAAATAGTTTCTAATCATTGCAAAAAATATTACAGCAGAAAACTCTGGTTGCAAGGTAGGTTATCTTTACAGTTATTCATATCCCCCAATTCGGAGGCTTGGGTCACCAAGCAACACCCATTCCTGCACCGTTTTTGCATCAAGTGCAGTATCATTAAACGCCTGCTGATTCCAATCTATCGGAAACTCATCAAGATAGGATGATATCGCGTTTCCCCATGCATCCCCTAAAATTTCTACTTGATATTCACCACATTCCCTGAAGAACAACACATCAAGCCAGTCACCTCCTCCGCCCTGCGAGGGATCGTGTTTATCCTCTTTCCCATATCCGAGACCCGTACATCCCATTGTTGCGATCGCCCCGCCACCTATCTTTCGCGTGAGATGCCAACTCCAACACTCATACACAGGCAAACCATAGGTCCAACTTAGGTGGAAAACACTGATATTGAACATGCTATTATGACAGCCACCGACGACACAAATCGGCAGCTTTTCACCGTTAAAAAGCAAGGGTATATGCCGGAGTTCCAACCCAAAAATCCATGTGGAATTATCAAACGGAGGATGCGTCCCCCAAGCTGAGGGGCTTCCATGACCAGCAAAATATAGGAACCCACAGCCTTGATTGATTGTAGTCACAACATCCTGCCACCTCTGAAATGATCCATCAGATGTCCACAGTTTAATCGGTTCAAAACCAGTCATCCAATCCAACGCCTGCTGATTTGCCTCTTCTCCTTCGTAATACTCATTAAACGTGTAGGTATCACCACCGACAACTACCATCCGATTAAACCAGGAACTTTCACAGGGTTCCTGCTCATAGTGGATGATTTTCTTTACCATAATTTTCACTTCGAGTCTATTTCTACAAGGAAGCCTCCCCACAGCGACATCAGGGTAAAGATCCATGATATCATCAGCCGATTGATTCGCACGCCATTCCCCAAATATGCCGTTTTCATTGGTGTCCCAACTGGAAAAATTATCAGATGCATCATAGATATCTGCAAAGTATAAATCACTCATATATCGATCCTCGGGTGTTGCCACGTTATCCTCGATATAACTATAGCGGACAGGGAGTAGCCATTCTTCACCAGAGAGCGATGGTTTTCTGCCGCCTACTAACAACACATACTGTACATTCCAGGTTTCAATCGCATCCTTAATGAAATATTTGATCTGCTCCGCGTTATCTTGCCCTTCGTATTCATCATATATCTTCTCCACTGTTTTAATTGTTGTAATTACATCGTAACTATTCTTATGTTCAACAAGGGGCTGAAGGTTTGATAAAAACTTTTCAGGGGCAATAATCACCATATCATAGTTATCAGCATCAGTAGCTAAAGATTTTGGCCCTGTTTCACATAAACCAACAGATCCGCATCCACTTAAAACT
>JAUWYM010000172.1 GCA_030615845.1 Thermoplasmatota archaeon
ATTTTTTACATCTTTGTATTTTTCTTTTCCAACAGTTAGATTACATACCATTGAAGAAAGTGCAGTTCCCAGTGCACCAGAGAGCGCTGCAACGCTTCCACCACCAGGTGCAGGGCTTTTTGATGCAAGCTCAGAAAGAAAACCCTTAACCGAGAGCAATGCAAGTGGACCAGATTCTTCAACCATATAATCGATAACTTTTTCTTCAGGATTGAATGGATATAGCTCAGAGAGGCCTAGTTTATCAATTGCAAGAGTAACTAGTTCGTCTTCGTTTGTTATTTTTAATTTTTCTTTTTCTGAATAGAATCGTCCTGTCATAACAAGTGATTCTTTTGGTAAAAGACCAACAATTTCACTTCCAGTAACTTTTGCACCTAGTTTTTCTGCTTCTTCACTGCAGGTTTCAAAGACGTCATGAAGATTTACCTCTTTATAATTTAGAAGGTTCATGGAAATTTGGGCAATGTTTTCATCATACATCATCCCACCGGCCTGAACTCCTTTAAATCGCCCAGGGATTCTCTCAGGTTTTCCATCTGGACCAATTATCTTTTCACCGTTATTATCTTTCTTTATTACTCCGCTTGTTCTGATTTTTCCGGAGATCTTGGAAGCAATAGATTTATCGTTTGTATTGAGGTTGATGTTGTAGGCAATGAGAATTTCTCTTGCACCAGTTGCAGATGCCCCACTTTTAGGAACAAAAACTGCTTTACCATAATCAGGTGCAAACGCTGGGTCTTTGAATTTTTCTTCAAGTGCTTCGTATTCACCTTTACGGATATCTGGAAGTCGTACTCTTTCAGGTTTTGACGCAGAATTTGCATAGAGAAATACCGGTACGTCAAGTTCTTTTGCCATACGTTCTCCAAACTTCTTCGATAGTTTGATACAATCATCTTGAGTTACTCCTTTAATTGGAATAAAAGGCATAACATCAAGAGCACCCATTCTTGCATGTTCTCCTTTATGTTTTGTCATATCTATCAGGGCTACGCCAATCTTTGCTGCCTGAAAAGAAGCTTCAAGAACAGACTCTGGCTCACCAACGAACGTGTAGACTGTTCTGTTGAAATCTGCGCCAGGATCTACATTGAGAAGTTTTACTCCATCAACAGCTTTTATTGCAGCAGATATCGCATCGATAACAGGTTTATCTCTTCCTTCGCTGAAATTTGGGACACATTCGACTATTTTTTCCATAAAATGCACCGTAAACCCTTAATCTAGGTTCTTCTTTTAACTATTTGGGAATCTTACATGGAAACAGTTGATATTTTCATAAAAAACGCATCAGAACTTGTCACACTTAAAGGACATAATACTCCAAGAATAAAAAAACAAATGAGCAATTTATCAATAATTTATAATGGCTCGATTGCAATAAACGACGGTAAAATTGTAGAGACTGGAAAGAATTTAAATTATAATGCAGAAATAACTATTGATGCCGCTGGAAAGACGGTGATGCCTGGTTTTGTTGATTCTCATACTCATTTGGTGTTTGGAGGGTCACGTGAGTTTGAGCTTGATATGAAATTGAAAGGGTTTTCGTATATGGATATTTTGAAGAAAGGCGGTGGGATTTTTTATACAGTTGATGAGACAAGAAAAGCATCAAATGATAGCTTAATTAATCAAAGTAAAAATCGTCTTGACACTATGCTTTTGCATGGTACGACAACCTGTGAGGCAAAGAGTGGGTATGGACTTGATACAAAAACTGAGCTTAAGCTCCTCACAGTACAGAAAAAATTACAGGAAATACATCCGATGGATATTGTCTCAACGTTTCTCGGCGCACATGCCATCCCAAAAGAAATGGGTTCTGATGAATATATTGACCTAATTATTGATGATATGCTTCCAAAAACAAAAGGACTGGCTCAGTTTTGTGATGTGTTTTGTGAAAAAGGCGTATTTACCAGAGAGCAATCAAGACGGATTTTAGAGGCGGGAAGAAACTATAGTCTTACTCCTAAGATTCATGCTGATGAAATCGTTGATACTGGTGGTGCTGCTCTTGCTGCAGAGGTAGGTGCTATCTCTGCTGATCATCTTTTGATGTCTTCGGATACGGGTTTGAAAGCGATGGCTAAATCTGGTGTGATTGGTATTCTTCTCCCTGGTACTCCGTTTTCTCTTATGATGAAGAAGTATTCAAATGCAAGAAAAATGATAGAGTTTGGTGTTCCCGTTGCTTTGGCAACAGATCTTAACCCTAATTGTTGGACTGAAAACATGCAGTTTATGATTCAGCTTGCCTGTCTCAATATGAAGATGACGTCTGCAGAAGCTGTTACCGCTGCAACGTTTAACAGTGCCTGTGCCATAGGTTCAAATGATAGAATTGGTAGTCTTGAATCCGGGAAACAAGCAGATATACTGATTCTGAGCTGTCCAAGTCATACGTTTATACCGTATCATTTTGGTGTTAATTTGGTGGATGCTGTGATAAAAAATGGAAGTATTATCTAAATTTGATATTTGTTATTATTTAGATTGTTCTTTTAATTGACAGATTTTCCGATATATCTCAGCACTATATTTTTTGTATTTCGGGTATTTTTTTATGAATCCTTCTAGTATGGCGTCGACGTTTTTCTTCTTATTTCTCTTAAAAAATATTTTCAGGATGTCTTCTATTGTTTTTTCTATTGCTTCTTTTTTATGTGTCTGCATGATTTGACAGGCAATATGATATATTTCGTTTCTATGGCTGCTGTAGTTTGGATATACTTCAATGAATTCTTCGACAAGTAGTTTTACATTTTTTTTCTTACTTTCGATGGTAAAGTCATCCAGTCTAATAGTTAGTATCCTGTCAAAATTGGTTCTACGATAATGTTCGTGTATTTCTTCTCCAACAAGTAGTATCTCTAGTGCTGAGAGAATCAATA
>JAUWYM010000097.1 GCA_030615845.1 Thermoplasmatota archaeon
CCAAAATGTCAATATGCTACTATCCCACTCCTGTTATTTTACCATCACCTTATCAACAAAAAATGAACACATACTTTGTCATAATTGAAAAATTGGTTTTATAAACAAAGAAACGATTTAGGTTACAGAAAAAAATGTCTGAATTTAAAAACTCGGATATTATGAGAGGTGTGATCGAGGCAGTTGTAGCAGTTGTGGGTCGGAGAACTCTTGGCAGCTATACAATAAAAATAGTAAAAACAGTCACCACAAAACTTCAAAAGGAATATGATTTTTTAAAAAATATCACTATACATGATGCATTCTATTCAGAAAACAACGATATTGTTACTGTCTCTTCTGAAATAAACTCTATTGAACCAAAAACAATAGGTAACGCAATTGATGCTTTCCTTCGAGAGGTTTACCTTCAACTAGATGACGAGGCAGGTCTCTACTTTATCAATGAATTCAAAGAATGCATCGGAGAAGAGTTTGTCATGCAGATACGCAGCCTTGGAGTCAACCTCGAGCGTATACAACTAGGACAACATGAGCTATATAGTCAAAAAGAAAGAAAAAACGTCCCTCTAGCTACAAATATTGAAGAGAAAACAACAGAAAAAAAACAAAAAGAAGATGAAGATGAAGGACCCCTAGATTATACTTGGAGAGACGTTTCAACATGGAAATACGACAACAACGTCTGCACCCTCTACAAATCAGATGGTTCACCCCTAGACACGCTTCACCTCGATTCACTTGTTGAAGACTATGTAAATAGGTATACAAAGTATAAAGAACCTGAACAAATAACAAGTAAAATGATCGAAATCGATGAAAAAGAATATGAATTTTTAGAAACATTATACTCAAGAGATTTAGATATTGAGATGACTATGGCGATGTTGCAAATATCAAAACCTGAAGTGGATTCAATGGTTGATAAATTTCTAGAGTCTGAAATGCTACAATATGTTTCAGATAACGAGGTAAAACTCACCAGAAAAGGCCTACTGTATCTTCTAGAACAAATGAAAACATAACAAGAACCACAAAAAAATTACGAATTACAGTCTCCCGCTTCAAAACACAAGAAACATTATATAAAACAGTTTTCATTTCCCAACAGATTAAAAATATGGAAACAAAAAACTACGACTTTGTAACAGTAGAAAAAAAATGGCAAAAAAAATGGTTTAATGCAAAGATACATATTGCAAATAAAAAGAAACAGAAGAAATTCTTCATTCATTTCGCATACCCTGGTGTCTCTGGCTATCTTCACGTAGGACACATGAGAGGTTTCACCTACTGCGACATCATAGCTCGATACAAAAGAATGAGGGGATATGACGCCTTATTTCCTGCAGGGTTTCATGCATCAGGTATTCCATCGGTAGGTTTTGCAAAAAAAATTGAACGAAACGATAAAGAAACAATTGACCTTTTGAAAAAAAATGGATGCACAGACGATTTTATCAAAAAACTTATAGATCCTGTCGAAGTTGTAAATTATTTCAGCAAAGTCTATGTTGATGATTACTGGAAACGATTTGGTTTTCTTATCGACTACACAAGACTCATGAATACAATATCCGCAGGATACAACAAATTCATTTCATGGCAGTTTCACAAACTCAATGAAAAAAAACTGTTGATACAAAAACCTCATTTTGCTCCATACTGTCCAAACTGCGGACCAGTAGCTGTTGATAAATCAGAAACCGATGTATTACGCGGTGGGTCCTCTGAAATTTTGGAATTTATCATCATTAAATTTACACTCCCAGATGGAACAATACTACCCGCAGCAACACTGAGACCTGAAACCATCTTTGGTGTCACCAACATGTGGGTAAACCCCGAGGTAGATTATCAAAAAGTAAAAGTCAATAATGAAATTTTGATCTGTTCAAAAGAATGTGCCGAGAAACTTTCTTATCAATTTGAAAACGTCGAGATACTTCATGAAAAAGTCCCAGGAAAAAAACTAGTAGGCAAAAAATGCGTTGTCCCAGAAATCAACAGGGAAGTCCCTATTTTTTCAGGAGTTTTTGCAGATCCTGCAATTGCAACGGGAATAGTCATGTCTGTTCCCGCCCATGCGCCCTATGACTGGGTCGCACTTGTCGAATCAAAGCAGCCTATTCAACCCATCAAAATCATCGATGCCAAAGGATTTGAAGATAACCCTGCAAAAGAAGCATGTGATCAACTAAAAATCACTAGTCAAACCCAGACAGATAAGCTAGATGAAGCAACCGATCTTGTCTACAAAAAAGAATTCCATACAGGTGTCCTCAATGAGAAATGCGGATCTTATTCAGGCATCAAAATATCTGAGATAAAAGATACCATTAAAAATGATCTTATCGCAAAAAATCTTGCAGCAACAATGCGGGAGTTTTCTGAAGAGGTTATCTGCAGGTGTAAAGAAAAAGTTGTTATAAAGAAAATTCCTGATCAATGGTTTATCAAATATAGCGATGAAACGCTTACTCAAGAATCAAAAGACTATGCTGAAACCATGAATATCTATCCTTTGGAATATAAGGATGAGATGCCTAAGATACTGGATTGGTTTGATGACCGGGCTGTAATTAGAAAAGGATCATGGCTTGGAACAGAATTTCCATTTAAGAAAGACTGGATCATTGAACCCATCTCTGATTCAACCCTTTACCCAGCATATTATCTATTCTCTAACTATGTTAATCAAAAGAAACTCTCTGTAGAAGAAATGACCATGGAATTCTTTGACTACATCTTCTTAGATATAGGAACACCGAAAAATGCTGTCTGGAGGCAAATAAAATCTGATTTTGACTACTGGTATCCTGTTGATATCAATCTTGGAGGAAAAGAACACAAAACAGTTCATTTCCCTGTCTACATTATGAATCATGTAGCAATTATGCCAAAAGAGAAATGTCCAAGAGGACTTTTTGTACACTGGTGGGTTACTCAAAAAGGAAAAGAAAAAATCAGTAAATCAAAAGGTGGTGCAGAACCCATTTTAGAAGCTGCAACTACCTACGGTGTCGATTCGATGCGTTTGTATTATGCACATGTTGGGTCTCCATTTGTGGATGTCGAATGGGATCCAGAAATTGTTACCAAATATAAAAACAGGATTGTAAATATCTACAAAATTATTTTGGAATTATCTGAAAAAGAAGAACATATAAATAAACATCTTGACAACTGGCTGACAAGCATTCTTAACAGACGTATTAAAAAGATTGTCGATGCGTTTGAGAACTTTGACTTACGCGTTGCCTCTAATGAGATATTCTTTGAATGTCAAAGAGACATCCAATGGTATTTGAAAAGAGGAGGCGCTAATAAAACACTTATTCACAAGCTTGTAGACACATGGATAACATTAATTACTCCTATAACTCCGCATCTTGCAGAAGAACTATGGCAGACTCTAGGTAAGACTGCTTTTGTTTCAAATGGATCATATCCTCAGTTTAATGGAGAAGAGATATATGAACAAGATGAAGTTGGAGAATATCTTCTTTCAGAAATCATCGATGATACCAATGAAATTCTCAAAGTAACAAAGATTTCGCCGAAAAAAATATGTATCTATATTGCGCCAGCTTGGAAGCAAGAACTATTTAGAAAAGCATTAGAGCTTCATGCGGAAAATAAGCTTAATGTCAGCATTCTCATGAAACAAGCCATGTCTGATCCTCAATTAAAAGCAATTGCAAAAAACGTTTCACAATTTGCTGGAAAGCTTCCTGGCAAAGTCAAAAAATTAAGTGAAACTGATAGAAAACGATATCTCGTTGACGTCAAAGAGAAAGACTATTTGGACGACTCTAAGGCTTATTTAGAGGACGTATTTTCTTGTGACATTGAAATCTATAGTGCTGATGAAAAAGATATTTATGATCCTGCAAAAAAGTCAACGTTTGCAATACCATTACGACCAGCAATCTATATTGAATAGAAGATATGGTAATCATCATTTGTCTTGTTACATTCTTTTTTTCGATATACGACGTCTAAAGGTACAGAAACTAGAGGATTGTAAGGGCATGTTTTTAAGGAGATACTAGTTTTGGAACTGGGAGTTTGCCTTCATGAAAGTACTGGTTATGTATTAGTTTTTGTTTACAACGAAAGTTTTAAATTACCTTTGTGTATTTAGGGTAATGAGGTTATAAGAATGAAAACAAAAAATAAGTCTAAGACAATAGAAGATTATCTAAATAAATATTATAGAAGTACAACAGGTACAAAAAAATCAACTAGATGGTGTATATTGGAATATTTTAAGATCGTAAACGAAAACCCCGAAGGATACTTCAAAAAATATGATACAAAAACATTAAAGGATCATTTATTCAAATTTATCGAAGCAATAGAAAATAAACCACCAAGGACACAAACTAATCTTCTATCGTCAATTAAAAAATACTTTGATAGAAACGATATAGAGATAAAACCTAGTGTTTGGGAGGATTTAAAAATAAGAAATAACTTGAAACGAGCAAGATCAATAACAAAGAAAGCAACACCGACAATACAGGATTTGAAAACAATATTGTCATATTCTAATCTTAAACAAAAAACATTATTTTTATTTTGTGCGACTACAGGTTTAAGGATAGGAGAAGCGGTAAAACTTACCTTTAATGATATAGATATGGAGAAAAGAAAAGTAGACATAAGGGGTGAAACGGGAAAATTTG
>JAUWYM010000104.1 GCA_030615845.1 Thermoplasmatota archaeon
CTGAAACAATCTTCCATCTGGAGAAAAGACAGTAATTGCCCGATCATACGCCATATTAGATGGTTGCATTTTTTAATTTCACCTCTATTACATTCATTTTTAAATTAATCACATATTTTTTATGTTACAATTTTCAACCAAGAATACGCTTTTACTGTAAATAGTTTGTGTGTACCAGTAATTATGACGTTAAACTCCTTTCGTATTTCCCCATATCATCTTATGTAACTGCAAACCTATCCTCACATGTAAACCATCATGAAGTATCCAAGAAGATAACTTTTTGGGATCAGTGCCCCAAACAGGTTGGAAAAAAATGATGCACTGTGGCTTGTATTTTTTCATAATCTTTTTTGCATACTCATAATCCACTTTATTATTAATGACAAATTTTAATTGATCATTACAGCTAAGTTGTGATAAATTATCAAAATTCATTTTATCATGCATAGTTGATGATGGGCATTTTATATCAAGTGAAATCATAAGTGATTTTTTTCCAACAAGTTTTTCAATGTTGATGCTCCCATTAGTCTCTACACATACCACATACTTTTTTTGTAAAAGAACATCGAGTAACTCCACTGTTTCCTCTTGTAACAATGGTTCTCCACCAGTGATACAGACATAGTTGCAGAGATACTTTTGAATCTCATCAACAACCTCTTTAACGTCCATTTCCACTCCATGAATATATGCATATGTTGTGTCACAAAAAGAGCAACGTAAATTACATCCGGTGGTTCTTATGAAAATGTTTGGAAGACCTACCCAGCTCCCCTCCCCCTGCATTGAATAAAATATTTCATTAATCTTCATTTATATAATGTATTATAAAACATTCATTAAAAATTTACTACGACAAAAAGTTATCAAAAATCCCACATTACATCATATGTAAAGATATTTATATAAGAAGTGATATTAGGGGTAAGCCGTTCCGACAATAATTACTAGGTAGAGTGGAGTATATAAAAATAATACTGGAACTGCGGCCCATCTTTGGGCCTGTAGCTCAGCTAGGTAGAGCATCTGGCTTTTAACCAGGTGGCCAAGGGTTCGAACCCCTTCAGGCCCGCCTATCCCTCAAAAAAACAAGGAGGAGTATCCCATCGCAGCCCCCAAAAAAAAACAAAAGCATTACTACATACTTGAACATAAGCTGGTCCCCAACCACGAGATTTTATCTGATAAGGAAAGAAAAGAACTGTTGGAAAAATATGATATCGAAGCTGAGCAGCTACCAAAGATTCTCGACACCGATCCAGCAGTAGTCTCCATTGAAGCTATACCAGGGCAAATTGTAAAAATTACAAGAAAAAGTCGAACGGCAAAATATGCTACTGCATATCGATTTATTATAGAATGTGAAAGTAGATAGCGAGGGGAATCTTCAACAAAGTAAAGCAAAAAATTGATAAAAATTATAGGTGTGAGTTAATATGAGAGAACTTGTCGATGCTTTTTATAGAGATAGAAGTATAGTAAATCATCAGCTAGCATCCTATGATGATTTTTTAGATCACCGACTGCAAAAAATTGTTGACAGTACGGTAATTGGGCAGGAAGAAGAAGGGATGCAAAGAGGCTACATCTATCCAGAAATAGAAGGATATAAGATAAAATTCGGTAAGATAAAAGTAGCATATCCTGAAGTAAAGGAAGCAGATGGAACAGAAAGACCGTTAACACCTATGGAAGCAAGATTAAGAGATCTCACCTACGAAGCACATGTTGAGTTAGAATTTGTACCTGTTAAAAATGATGTTGAATACGAACCTGAAATAGTAAGAATCGGTGAACTGCCTATCATGATTAAATCAAAGAGCTGCAACATATCAAAAAAGATATTAGAAGAAAAAACGGATCGTCTTATATCTGATGAAGAATACATAAAAGAGTTACAGAAAATGCAGGAGGACCCGCTAGATCCAGGTGGATACTTCATTAGCAACGGGACTGAACGGGTGCTCATAACAGTTGAAGATCTTGCTCCTAATCGAGTTCTCGTAGAGAGATCAAGTAGATATGGTACTAATGTCGAAGTTGCCAAAGTGTTTTCTCAAAGAGAGGGATACCGTGCCTTAACAGTAGTTGAGAAAAAAAAGGACGGCATGCTTATGGTATCACTTCCTACAACATATGGCCAGATTCCCCTTATTATATTGCTGAGAGCACTTGGGATGGAAAACGATGAAGAAATCGTCGACATCATATGCGTAGATCCAAAAATGGAGCCATATATCCTCGCAAATATTGAAGAATGCGCTAAAGAATATGGCATAACCACAAAAGAAGAAGCAACGGCGTTTTTAGGGAAAAAATTTGCTGGAGGTCAAGCTAAAGAATATCGTATTAAAAGAGTAGAAACCATCATGGACCGGCATCTTCTCGCCCATCTTGGTAACTCTCCAGATGATCGTTTGACAAAAGCAATTTTTATGGCACGTATGGGAATGGCTGTTTTAGAACTCGCGCTTGGTAAAAGAGAACCTGACGACAAAGATCATTACGCAAACAAACGATTGAAGCTTGCAGGAGATTTAATGGAGGATCTCTTTCGAGTTGCATTCACCGCGCTTTGTAAAGATTTAAAATATCAGATTGAAAGAGTTCATGCAAAAGGAAAAGAAATAAAGATAAGTTCATCTCTTCGCTCTGATGTACTCAGCCAACGAATCCATCATGCCCTAGCAACAGGAAACTGGGTTGGAGGAAGAGCAGGGATATCACAACTACTCGATAGGACAAGTAATCTTGCCGTCTGTAGTCATCTAAGAAGAGTAACATCTCCTTTGACACGGTCTCAGCCTCACTTTGAAGCAAGAGATCTACACTCCACTCAATGGGGTAGATTATGTCCAAATGAAACACCTGAAGGACCAAACTGTGGCCTTGTAAAAAACCTTGCACTCGCCGTTGAAATATCAGAAGGATTTCCTGAGAAAGAACTAGAAAACGTTTTGAAGGATTTAGGCATCAAGGAGATTACTAAGCATGTGACTGGTTCCCGTGTTTATCTGAACGGTGATCTCATTGGTATGCATCCTAACGGAGAAGAACTCGTACAGAAGTTACGGGAGAGGAGACGGAAAGGTCTGTTGAGTAAGGAAATCAACATCTGTTACGATATCGAAGGAAACGATGTTATTGTAAACTGTGACTGCGGCAGACTTCGAAGGCCGCTTCTTGTCGTTGAAAACGGAAAGCTTTTGTTAACTGACAAATATTTAAGTGAACTTAATGAGGGAAAGAAGAAATGGATTGATCTTATAAACGAGGGAATTGTAGAATACATAGATGCTGAAGAAGAAGAAAACGCACTTATCGCTTTAACAAAAAAGGATATCACTTCTGATCATACCCATATGGAGCTTGATCCTATGTGCATACTTGGTATCGGCGCTTCGCTGGTTCCCTATCCTGAACATAATTCTTCTCCGAGAATTACCATGGGAGCTGGTATGGGGAAGCAATCCTTAGGTTTTGGAGCGGCAAATTATAGGATACGTCCAGATACAAGAGGGCATTTGATGTATTATCCTCAGACACCTTTGGTGCAAACCCATCCCATTAAATATATCAGATTTAGAGAGAGACCTGCAGGGCAAAACTTCATTGTTGCAGTGGCATCCTTTCAGGGATACAATATGGAGGATGCACTGGTAATGAGTAAATCTGCTATCGAACGAGGGATCGCAAGAAGTACGTTTATACGGACATACAGCAGCGAAGAAAAACGATATCCGGGAGGCCAAGAGGATCATTTTGAAATCCCGAATCCCGACTGCCGAGGCGTACGAAGTGAAGACGCCTATAACAATCTCGGTGAGGATGGTTTGATATCTCCAGAATGCAGTGTAAACAGTGGAGATGTACTGATAGGAAAAACCTCACCACCACGATTTCTTGAAGAACCAACCGATTTTCTCACGCCTCAAAAAAGAAGAGAAACCTCTGCCACTGTTCAACACGGCGAGGAAGGCGTTGTTGATAAGGTGATGCTGTCTGAATCGGTTAATGGTTCAAGAATGGTGAAAATAAAAGTGAGGGAGCAGCGTATTCCAGAGTATGGAGATAAATTTGCATCGAAACATGGACAGAAAGGAGTTATAGGATATATTGTACCTCAAGAAAACATGCTTTTCACAGAAACCGGCATGTCTCCAGATCTCGTGATTAACCCGCATGCGATACCCTCAAGAATGACGGTTGCTCACGTCCTTGAAATGATAGGTGGAAAAGTAGGATCAATTGAGGGAAGAATAGTTGATGGAACTGCATTTAGCGGAGAATCTGAAGAACAAATGAGAGAATCATTAGTAAAAAACGGATTTAAGCATAACGGAAAAGAAATATTCTACGATGGAATAACAGGACAGCCGTTAGAATGTGACGTGTTTGTTGGATGTATCTATTATCAAAAACTACATCATATGGTGGCAGGTAAAATACATGCACGATCACGAGGACCTGTACAGATACTGACAAGACAGCCGACAGAAGGAAGAGCAAGGGAGGGTGGACTGCGATTTGG
>JAUWYM010000186.1 GCA_030615845.1 Thermoplasmatota archaeon
GCATCCTTTTTATCTACAAGTATTCTCCCGTCATTTTTAAAGGGACGTGATGGATGTGCACACGTTTTTTCTAATAGAGGATTGAGTCCTAAGGATTTTGCTGCCTTTGCTATGTCTTCAATATTTGGTTTTTCAACGGCATATTTTTTAGCGACCTTCCTACCGTTTAACCTGGAAACTGCTTTGTCAAAATACATAGGCCAGACGACGTATTTGTCTTCATCTCTGGAAACCATACATTATCCCAACTTTATTCGGATATTAATACTGCATTTATATTGCCGCTCTGTCCAGGTCGTGAAGTTATCTGTGCTTTTCCCAGTTTCGTGTCAATGATAGCCCCCTTGTTCATGATGTTTCTTCGGACATAGTGAATATTTGCCTGGTTTTCAACAACAGAAATAATCTCGGTTTTTGTGGTTTTCCTAGTTTTCGGATCAATGACATAGGCAACATTAGCCTCCATTGTCCTGATTTTTTGATTATGTCCTTTGGTTCTAATTTTCTTACGTTTAAGTTTTCCAATTATTGTAAGATGCTGTTCTCTCCCTATTTCAAATTTTTTTTTACTTCTTCCATAACGAATTCTTCGTCCTGTTTTGCTTCTTCTTGAGTTACCTTGCCATAGTGCCATTAGCAGTTGGATATAAAAAAGTAATATTTAAGGGTACCTACGACACACAAAGGCATCATTTTTGATAACTACTAAATGGTTGACTTATGGCAATCTTACACTAAGCCCTAAGATTTTCTGCTGAAATGAAATATTTTTATATAAGATATTTTACCGTGATGAAATATTATGGACACAAGTGGGCAGCTTCAGACATTTACTTTTGGAAAACAGTAAAGGTTACAAATATCATGTGCAAAATAGATCTCAGATTCTGGAAGGAGTTGGGGCGAAGTTGGTTTTTGACTATAAATGAAGCCCGAGAGTTTCTCACTGCATATCCATCTCTCCATCTTACACTCCTAAAAGCATTTTAAATATAAACCAACTAGAGAAAACCATGATAAAAACATGTTTGACACTTGCAGTAAAGGTGCCATCTTCAAAGACACCTGCAACAAGACCTGACCCAAATCCTTGAATGATGCAGGCAAAAAAGAACATCGTAGTAATCTCACTTTGTGTCGCAAGTTTGCTTCCACCCATGACACCTTGCATACCTGCTGCACCTTCACCACCTACCATAGCAGGGATAAAACTAGTACAGAGGATAAGTATGATCGCAAGGAAGACAAACATACCTACATAGACAACAACGACATACGAACTCATATTCGCTTTTCTTTCAGCCTCCAGCATTTTGATTTCCCGAGCATCCCGTGCTGCGACATCGAGGATGTCTGCAACGTTTCCCCCGCTTTTACTGGCTTCAATGATAAGTGATATTGTTCGTTTTATGGATTTTGTCCGCACCCTGTTTGCAAAAGCAAGCAACGCATCGGTCACACTACTTCCCCATGAGACTTGTTGAGAGATCTTTTGAATCTCAGGAGTAAGTATCCCATAGTTACCTTTCGACGCAAACAATATTGCTTTGGTAAACGTCATCCCTGCACGGCGGGATTCTGCGAGATCACGGACAAAATCAGGGAAGATGGTATCTATTTTGTAGATTCTTTTGAGGCGCATCGTTTCATAAAACCCGTAGATACCAGTTCCTGAAAGAGCAGCAAAAATAAAGAAATCAACAGCAGAAAGAGGAGCTTGAAGTATACCTAATAACGACAGAAGCCCAAGTAAAGCAAAGATGATAGCTGAAATAATCGTTGCTATTATGACGATAAGCCGGGTGGTCTGACCAGTGAGGATAAGTTCTTTGAAGAACCCAGGTTTCTTCGCATCTTCATCTTTTGCCTCATCTCTCTTCTTTGGTTCATCTTTCTTTTTTTTATCACCAAACATATACTTTACATCCCCTGACACATCGATTTAATAACAAAGGAGAAACCTCCATGAATAAGTGGCACAATCATAAAAATCATGATATAAAGAAACATGCTGTTCCAATCGCCACCAATAATCATCATAAGAGGAATAACAATAAGCAGCAGCAGTATCCCAGCAACAGCAGTTGTCACATAACTTTCCGCCATAATCCCCAGGCTCTCCATAAGTTGCTTCTGCGCTTGTCTGTTTTCCCACAAATACTGTTCTGCCTTATTCATAAAATACGATTTGAGAGAACCACCAGAAGTAACAGTGACAACAAGTCCCTGTAAAAACTCTTTAAACTTCTTCGAAGGCGTCCGTTGAATATTGTTCCGAATCGCAGTAATGATGTCAAGCCCAATAACAGCAACATCCCGATAAATCCATGCTGCCTCCTCTTGGACCTCTCCATATGTCTTCTGCTTCGAAAGGCTTCTAAAAATCTCAGTAGGCGTCACCCCTGCTGAAGACATCGCTGAAATAAAATTAAGCGCATACGCAAGATTCGCATCGATTTTTTTCCCACGAGACTTCGCTTTACTTCCTGGAAACAACAGGGAGATAACATAGATGAGAACACCTACAAGAACAGGAATAAAAAGGAAAAACATCGCAAGCATTCCCGTCAAATAGACACCATCTAAAGGAAGAAGAAAAAAGACAAAAACACATATAAACACAGCAGTAGCGACAAACCCTAAAAGAGAATTTA
>JAUWYM010000062.1 GCA_030615845.1 Thermoplasmatota archaeon
CGTTTATTGATGAATCAATAGTTACCACATTTTTAATCTCAGAATAACGAGTGTTTTTTATTTGCAAAAATCTTAAAAAATAATGTCTTTCTTGTAGTTTTTTGATAGTGTTACCAAGCATCACCAGTGCATAATCTTCTGATGATCTTCTTCCAATTACCTCAACAATTGATTTCAACAGTTGTTTTACTACATCTGATTTTTCAAGTTCGATATTCCCCAGCGCTCCGTTCTTTTAGTAATATATTATGTATTGTTATGCTTTACCAAATATTTAAAGTTGTTAAAACTTCACGTTTTTGCTAAAAACTATTTTCAACTATTTTTTACAAAATCTATTTTAGTAAGTAATGTGATTTGGGAAACAGCATCCAGGGAAGATGTAAAGCGATAGGATAGGAACATTAAATGTCTAAAAGAATTATGATTGTAGACGATGAAGAAGATATTCGAATTTCTGTAGGCCAGATATTTGAGGTAAGTGGCTACGAAGTGACAAAAGCAGAAGACGGAAATGATTGTTTGAATAAATTGGAACGTGCAATTCCTGATCTCGTCATTCTTGATATTATGATGCCAGGAATGAGCGGATGGGATGTTGCTGCACGAATAAAAGAGAATTCAAAATGGAGCAAAATCCCTATCATTTTTTTAACTGTAAAAGGAGACGAGATGAGCATTGGTATGGGCGGACTTGCATCAGAAGAATATGTCGTAAAACCTTTTGACATAATTAAGCTGAAAGAAAGAGTTGAAGAGATTCTTACTACGAAGTAGTATGAGAAACAAACTACATTTTCCCTATTTTGCAGCTGCTACAGATGCCATGTTCTCTATCAAAACAGCCATCACATACAAGTCTCCCACAGAGATGACAAGTAAACATGGCACCAGGTTTTCCACATATGCTACAAAGACCAAGTAGATCTACCATGTTTACTCCTTTCCAAATGTAACAAGTTTTTGTCGCAGTTCATCAAGTGACATGTTTGTTACAACAAGTGGCATGTTTTCCCGGTCGGCAAGTTGTATTGCAAGGGGATCCACCGCACCAGGGTTATGATACACAACAAGGGATGGCTTCACTGGATGAATCCGTATTGCAACCATGGGGCTCCGTCCATATCGTATGCCTGTAAAAATCAAAGCTCTTTCAGTGCTCCATCCGTAAAGAGTTGAATAGCCAGTAGAATTTATCGTCTTAATTGTTTCGATGCCGTCGACAAGTGTAAATCCTTTTATGTTTATTTTCATATCCATTTTCGATGTCAATAGTTTCCCACGGATTTCCTTAATAAATTTTTTAATAGGCACCGAATATGGGTACTCCATAATATCTAAGATTCCCTCCTGATTTTTTGTTATAAACTGATACTTGCGTAGTATTTTCCCATTGTTTTTCTTTTCATCTATCTCCAAAAAAGCCCCAATTATCTTTTTTACTGTTAATATTCCAGGAGATTTTCTCCGTCCTGATTCATAATCACTAATGACACTAGGGGAGATTTCTAAAAATTTTGCCAGTTCCGTTTGAGAGATATCAAATGCAGTTCGCCATTTTCGTATCGTCTGTCCCGGTTTGGGCTCAAGGTGATTTCTCCAGCTATTTTTTCTGCTAATACATCTTTAACGTTCATGATAAATACCTAAACTACCAACCTATACTTCATTCTTATTATGTCGATAGATATATCGGCAATATGTTAAAAAATTTTCTATAGATGAAGGGATGTAATTTTTATTTGCTTTCTTCCCATCCATACTTGAAGACCCAAGACATGAAATCCTCACCGCCATCAACTATTACAGATCCCGCATTGATTTCGTTTTTCCCATCATTATCACAATCACCAATACAAAGAACCGCAAGATCACCAAAGGTTTCATCAATAATAGCTTCTTCCTCGTAGGTGTTACCGTTCCATTGAAGGATATGGATAATATCAGTTCCTGCACACACCTCAGGAATACCGTCATCGTCAACATCGCCAACATCAAGCGCTTCAATAAGTGCACCTTCGCCAGGCCATTCTTTTTCATATTTTATTTCGTATTCTGCTCCATTCCATTCAAAAATCGTGATCTTAGGAGCCCAGTATCCAACATGAATCTCATTTTTTCCATCCATATCACTATCTTTGACGATGCAGGCAAACGGATGATTTTCCCAACCCGAAGCTGGATCATCACTTACAATGGTTGGCTCAAACTCCTTACTCTCCTTATTCCAATCAAGTACAACAACTTTATCGCCTGATCCAAGAACAATTTCGTTTTCTCCATCATCATCGGTATCTCCCACCCCTGCCATGAATACCTCACCATTTATTCCAGGATCATCCCAATCAGCTACTTTGACAAGTCGTCTGCCATTCCATTTAAAAACAACAATTTCAGGAATAGATCTCGTCCAATCACGGCAACTCAATATTAATTCATTTTGCCCATCATTGTCGCAATCACCAATATAGCAGTCTGGGCTTCCGCCACCATTCCATTCTATCCATGGATTCCAACCTATGATTCTATATCGTCCTCCGACCCATTTATGAATGGTTGCATACCATGAAACAGCAATCTCATTTTCTCCATCACCTGTAAGATCACCAATTGCAAATCCATCAGCATCAAGTCTCATCAATGGATAAAATGGGCAATGAAGTGTGTGAGTCTCTTCATATGTTTGCTTTGAATCAGACCATTCCATAACCCGTAATACTGCATCTCTACCACCGATCAGTAGTTCATTATCTCCATCATTATCACAATCTCCAATTGGTTGAGGACCTTCATATCGAGCTCCATACCGAGGATCAGAACCATAATTCATCTCCCATTGAATGCCATACTCATCACTATACTCTGTTAATTGTTGAGTTTCATTTACCCCGATAATGTTAAAGACTTTTTCAGATGCACTCGCCATTCCAAAACTAACTATACCAAAACATAACACTAGAAACATTACAGTAATTTGTTTATTCATATTATCCCCATTATAACTATTACAAATTACCCATATAAAAGTATCGCAATAATTTGATTAATTCCCAATGACACAAAACTTTAAAGCTTTTTGACATTCCTGACAAGTTAGAACTATGATAGAATCGATGCTTAAACAAGAATGTGACCTGCACTTCTTCCATGACAACGGATATATTCGTAAGAAATGTAAATCGTGTGGAGACTATTTTTGGACATTAGATAATAATGCAAAACTTTGTGGTGATCAACCCTGTGTCGAATTTGGCTTTATCAACAATCCCATTACAAAAAAATCGTTTTCTCTAGGGGAAGTTCGCGAGAGTTTTCTCTCATTTTTTGGAAAAAATAATCATTCAAAAGTGAGATATCCAGAGACGAGTGATCGATGTCCAGTTATCGCCAGATGGCGCTCTGATATTTACCTAACCATTGCATCAATTGCTGATTTCCAGCCTCATGTTACTTCAGGACAAGTGCCTGCACCAGCAAACCCGCTGGTAATCTCCCAACCATGCATCCGGCTCAACGACCTTGAAGAAGTGGGAAGAAGCGGTCGTCATCTAACTATGTTTGAAATGATGGGGCACCATGCTTTCAATAAAAACATCGATGAAATCTACTGGAAGGAAGAAACAGTTGCCTATTGTGACGAGTATTTTCAAAAATACATTGGAATTCCAAGAGAAGCAATCAACTACAAAGAACAATTCTGGATTGGCGGGGGTAATGCAGGCCCATGTATTGAAGTACTCGCTGGTGGACTTGAGATTGCAACGCTTGTCTTTATGAATATGAAAGAAGATGAAAACGGAAAAATAATCATTGAAGGTAAAAAATACACACAAAATCCATTAAATATTGTTGATACAGGCTACGGCCTTGAAAGAATAGCATGGTATACTCAGGGAACTCCAACTATCTATGAAACCGTATTTCCAGAATTAATTAACTTTTTAATAGAACATACAAAAGAAAAAATGGATATGGCCAGCATTTACACACTGGCTGATCACTCAAAATGCCTTGCCTTTATGCTTGGAGATGGTATTGTGCCATCAAATGTCAAAGCTGGTTATCTTGCAAGACTTATTATTCGAAGATCGCTTCGTTTTCTTGAGAAATTAAAACTACGTGTTTCGCTACGAGAACTTGTTGACATGGAGCTGGATATTCTTGATAAGGAATTTCCATCACTCAAACAAAGAAAAACTCAAATTGATGAAATCTTAGATATTGAGACAAAGCGATTTTCTGAAACTCTTACTAAAGGAGAGAGATTGGTCAGAAGGTTACTCAAGGAAAATAAGACAATTGACAAAAATGCTCTCATTATGTTGTATGATACCCATGGCATGCCTTCAGATATTGTACAAAATATTGCAAAAAAAGAAGGAGTAAATGTAAAGATTCCTGATAATTTTGATTCAATGATTGCTGAGCTTCATTCACATGAAAGAAAGGAGAAAATACAGCAGAAGATACGATCAAATCTTTCAGAAACAAAAGCACTCTACTATGAAAATCACTACACAAAGGAATTTGATGCTAGAGTTTTATGGAAAAATAAGACGAATAATGGAACTGAAATCATCCTTGATCAGACAGCATTTTACCCTGATGGGGGAGGACAGCCAGCAGATAAAGGTGTTCTCATAACAAACAAAAAACAAGTCTCTGTAAAACATGTTGAAAAAGAAGGAAACGCAATTATTCATGTAATAGATGGAAATTTAGATGTCGGTGATGAGGTTCATGGAAAACTAGACTGGGATCATCGGTATATGTTAATGAAACATCATACTGGTACACATGTTGTCAATGGTGCTCTTCGTAAGCTTCTTGGTGAACATATTTGGCAGGCTGGTTCACAACTGACCGTCAATGAAGCACGTTTTGATTTCTCACATTACAAATCTATTTCAGAAAATGACATTAAAGAAATTGAAAAATTGGCAAACAAGTTCATACAACAAGCAGTAAATGTAGAAAAAAAAGTGATGAAGAGAAATGATGCTGAACGTCAATTTGGTTTTCGATTGTTTCAAGGAGGTGTTCCTCCTGGGAATTTGATACGTGTTTTGAATATTCCAGGTATTGATGTTGAGGCATGTGGCGGAATGCATCTCAATAACACTAGAGAAATTGAAAAAATTCGTATTTTAAAATCAGAAAGGATTCAAGATGGGGTTAATAGAGTTATTTTTGCTGCTGGAAAAATGGTTGATGTTTATCAAAAAGAAGAAATGAGACTTTATTCTGAAGTGGTAGATATTCTTAGTAAAGCATACGAAATTAAAAAGCAAAAAGACGTATCAGAACAGTTAAAAACTGCATCAAAAATATTTTCTGTACCTATGGATCAGTTGCCTAAAACATTAAAACGGTTCTTAAATGAGATTGACATAAAAGAAAGGATAACAGTAGATGATCTTGAAGCTGCTTGCAAACACCTGTTTGATGAATGGAAGAAAAATCAAAAAAGACGAAGGAAAACATCAGCTAGTAGCGATACGTTCATGGAGTTGAAGAAGAATGGTGAAACTACAAAGATAGGTAACATTGAGATTGTTGTTTTGGATAACCCTGAACCTTCTCTTAATGAGTATATGATTGCTGGGCAGGCAACTTCAGAAGAGGATAGAGTTGTTATTATTGGCAGTCAAAAAGGAATTACTTGTGCTTGTTCAGCAAATGTAGTTGATAAGTATGGTTTTGATTGTATACCTATTGTAGAAGAAGCAGGGAAAATATTAGGTGGTGGGGGGGGAGGAAAACAGACATTAGCTCAAGCAGGTGGACCAAATAAAGAACAAGTTAAAGACGCATTAGAAAAAGCAAGAGAACTGACAATAAAGAAACTGAAAAAACCGTGATGTTATTTTATAATGATCAA
>JAUWYM010000117.1 GCA_030615845.1 Thermoplasmatota archaeon
ATCCATAGCAAATAATAATTTCCCCTCAGCATGAGCACTAGGAATTAATCGTATATCATTCTTAGGGATCTTCGAAGTAAAAACACAAGTGCCATTATTCTCATGCTTCAGCAACGTTGGTCGACACTCATACCTATTGGAATCATTAAGATATAAGCAGGCCTCAGGTATAGTACTAACAACATCATCAATTCCAGGAAGCAGTCCAAGCTCTGTCAACACTTGAAAACCATTACAGACTCCCAGTACTGGATATTCCTGGGAAATAAATTCTGTCAACTTTTTTTGCAGTTTACTTTTAATTCGCGCTGCAAAGATAGCTCCTGCCCGGATATAATCCCCTGCTGAAAAACCTCCTGGTATCATGAGACACTGGTAGTCGAAGATATCTCGTTTTTCATCTTTATTACAATCCATACCAAGTAATTGTTTTAAGTGGACAAATTCAGGATTTGCTCCTAATCTTCTGAAGGCATCATACGATTCTTGCTCGCAGTTTGTTCCTTCGATTCTTAGTACTCCAACATTTATGTCTTTTACCCTCACTTTTTCACCTAAGATTTATTGGTAATAGCATCTCCATTATATCTAGTTTTTTTGGCTTCTTTTATATATCTCCTCATCAATCCACTGAAGAACTATCAATACAAAACATAAAAAAATACCGTAGGTCTAGAGCGGAACGGCGGAACGGGAAATACCGGCGATTATTTAAAAAAGTTTATCGAATATAGGTGATGAAATAGGTAAACTTATCTTGAAAGTAAAAGATTGAATAATAAAAGAAAGAGGATAATTATGAAACATGTACATTATACAGAAGTAGAGTTAGAAATACCTAAAGAGCAGGGAATAAAAGACATCATGATACGATGGCTTATTTCAAAAAAGGATGGGGCAGAAAATTTTGCGATGCGTCTCTTTGAGATACAGCCAGAGGGGTATACGCCATTACATCAACATGATTGGGAACACGAAATATTTATTTTAGAAGGAAATGGTGCTGTTAGAGATAAAACAAGTGAGAAGTCATTTAAGCAAGGCGATGTCTTCTTTATTTCGTCTATGGAATGGCATCAGTTTGCTAATACAAGCAATAAGATGTTGAAAATCATTTGTTTAATTCCCTATAAAAAATGATTCAATCAGATTAAGTAGGGAGGAGATAATGAATTCAGTACCTGAAGTTGAAGATGAAATACGACAAATAAGACAAGATGTAGTTGAATGTAGAAAATGCGAACTGTGGAAAACAAGAAAAAACCCTGTAGTCGGTAATGGGGCGCTTGATGCAAAAATCATGCTTATCGGTGAAGCTCCAGGATATCATGAGGATGTGCAAGGCATTCCATTTGTTGGCAAAGCAGGGAAATTATTAGATGAACTTCTGCAATCAATAGATATGGAGAGAGAAGAGGTATATATCGCTAATATTTTAAAATGCAGACCTCCAAACAATAGAAACCCTTTTGACTCAGAGATTAAAGCATGTACACCTTATCTGGATAAGCAAATCATGGCAATAAAACCAATGGTTATTGGCACCCTTGGAAACTTTGCATCATCATATGTTCTTGAAAAGTTTGGGTTTAAAGCAGAAACAATAGGAAAGATCCATGGAAAAATATTTCACATTAAAAATCTGTTTTTTGAATCAAAAATAATTCCGTTGTATCATCCTGCTGCTGCCGTGTATAATCCTAATATGAAAACTGTTTTGACGGGGGATTTCAAAACTATTGGTTCCTACGTATCTAAAAAGACTTAAAAGAGTTGAGGAGGTTACCATTGATGGATAGAGAGTTGGGGAGAGAACATTTATGCTTAAATTAACGTACATTGTCCTAACTACATTTGCAATCGCAATTGCAGCACATGATATCCCTCAGGAGATTGGAGATTTTGGTGTTTTGGTTTATGGCGGTTTTGAAAAAAAAGAAAGTTATTATTCTTAACTTTGTAGTTGCCTTGACTGTTGTTATTGGCGGTGTTGTTGGATACTTCATCTCTAAAAGTATTGAACAGGCTGTTGTGTTTTTATTACCCTTTGCAGCAGGTGGTTTTATCTACATTGCAGCTACTGATTTAGTCCCTGAGATAAAAAAGAACTTGACATCAAGAAACCCATGGCTACAATATTTGTTTTTATCTGTGGAATATTAATCATGTGGATTGTCAAGATGGTTTTTGGCGGTTAAACAGAGTAGATTCTGGGAGCGGATAGGTTAAATTTATAATAGGTGCTCGATTACAGACAGAATTGTGTGCTTAGCAATTCCTGGTAAAATAGTAGAAATTGATTCTAATAAAGAACATGCAACCGTTGATTATGGTGAAGGGACCAAACGCAAGGCAAATATTACACTTGTTGAAGTAAAATTGGGCGATTATGTCCTTGTTCATGCTGGTTTTGCAATTCAAATACTTGATGAGAAAGAAGCAAAAGAAACACTTGATTTATTTAGAGAGATGCTGTCATACTCGGAGGGGAATAGTGTTTCAGCTGCGTGATAAAAACCTTGCAGATGACATCGTATCTAGTATTAAAAAGTTAGATGTACATCTAAAATTTATGCATGTTTGTGGAACCCATCAAGATACGCTTGTTAAACATGGTTTAGATGTGTTGTTTAGAAAGTGCGGTGTGGATATTGGTCAGGGGCCCGGTTGTCCGGTATGTGTTACAACTCCAAAAGAAATTGAAGAAATGTTGCTTCTTGCAAGAAAAAGCAAGATTGTTGCAACGTTTGGTGACATGATACAAGTTCCAGGAGAGAAGGATTCGTTGCAAATTATGAAGATGGAAGGATGGGACGTGCGAACCGTCTATGGGATAGAGGATGCGGTATCTTTTGCTGAAAAAAACCAGGATAAAGACGTTGTTTTCATGGCCGTAGGTTTTGAAACAACTACTCCCATGACTGCTGCTGTTTTACTTAATAATCCTCCTAGAAATTTCTCGATTCTGTGTTGCCATCGAGTTATTCCGCCTGCCCTTAAAGCAATTCTAGATATGGGTGAGTTAAAACTTGATGGTTTTATTGAGCCCGGTCACGTTTCAACAATCATTGGATCAAAACCATATGAATTCATTTCAAAAGAGTATAATGTTCCACAGGTGGTTGCTGGTTTTGAACCTCTTGATCTCCTCATGGGTGTTTGGATGCTTGTTCAGCAGGTCCATCGTGGTGAAGCAAAAGTTGAAAATGAATACATGCGTGTTGTGAAGGAAGAGGGGAATGTCAAGGCTCAGCAAGTCATAGATGAAGTGTTTGAACCTTGTGATGTGAAATGGAGAGGTTTTCCTGTCATCCCTAAGTCTGGTCTAAGGTTACGAGATAAATTTGAGAGACATGACGCAAGAAAAAGATATGAAGATGATCTTGAAGAGTTAAAAGATAAAGAGTTTTCTGAGCCTAAGGGATGTCGTTGTGGGGAAGTACTGCGGGGATTGATTTCTTCTAAAGAATGTCCACTTTTTGGAAAAAAATGTGTACCCAATAATCCTGTTGGGCCATGTATGGTAAGTATTGAGGGAAGTTGTAATATCGAATACAGGTATTCAAAGAATTAAAAACAGGGTTTTGTTTGGTTTTTTTCATTTTGACATTGTGTATTGTACTGTGCTAACAATTAACTTTATATAGTGTGAATGCTTTACATGTGTCAATAAGTAACCAGGAGGTGATATTTTGGAAGAAGAAAGCAAAGAAAAAACATTTATTACAAGCGTTGCAGAAAAAGAAATCGGTCTTCTTAGCAGACACATTGACGTCCTCACAACTGTACGGGATCATGGACCTATAGGCATTATACGGCTTTCGCAAGTCACTGGTCAACCACAACATATGATTAGATACTCGTTAAGAACTCTAGAGAAAGGAGGCGTAATAAAACCTTCACCAAACGGAGCAGTAATCACCGATAAAATACATGAAACATTAGGAACATTGGAATCCACATTCGATGAAATAAGCACCACTATGAATGAATTAAAAAAGAGATTAAAATAGAAAATAGGCCTTTTTTAACAAAGATATAAAGCAATCATGCAAAATTTGGCAATATTCTTAAATAGGACTAGTAAATAAGCCTTTTAAAATAAATTAGGAGAAAGAGCTATGAAAGTAGAAAAAATGTTGATGCTTATAATGATGACTTGCAGTCTTTTACTTGCATCAAGTAACCTTGTTACTGCAGCTGAAAGCACCGGAACATTAGAAGATGTTCCT
>JAUWYM010000146.1 GCA_030615845.1 Thermoplasmatota archaeon
GGCAAAAATACGCAAGTTTGTCGATAGATGGAGCACATACTTAAAAACGTAAGACGTGTAAAACTACTGTTTTCATTGTTTTTTTCTTCTCAAGAAAACAAGTAGACAAATAATTAGAAGTAAACCTGCTATTTCAAAATCTGGTGCAGTATTACCCCTATTAGTATCAGTGATGTCACTGTTATCATCGCTGTTATCTACATTGCTTTCCCAGAGCTCATCAAGAATATACACATTAACAATAGTAAAAGGCGGGAGAGCATAATTACCATTCTTGGTAAATTGCACGTCCATATTTATCGGCGAGTTTCCATTAACCCAAGTGGTATTCGGTTTAACACGGAGCTTCCAAACATATTCATGCGTTTCATTTTCTACTGATTTCCAGATGACACTACTTTCAGAGAGATTACTAGGGCCGTCAAGAACCTCGAAATCTGAATCTCCCGATCCAAGACTAGATATCTTAAAAGCTATTACATTAAGATCTTGCTTCGCTTTCAGTAATGCTTTTATATAGAATGGTTCACCAAGTTTAAGCTCTGCAAAATGAACGGTTGCTTCCTCCCAAGTATCGCCATCCTTGCTATACCAACATTGGCATAACCCATAATCATTCTCTACGGGATCATTTGCACCTACCAAAACATAATATATCAAAGAGAGGAGCAACAGAAAAATCATAAAATTTGCTACTAATCGTTTCATACTTGAATTCACACCAAATATCTTTTTTAATCACATAATAGCTGTCATTATCTTATTGAAGTCCATTTTGCTCTGCCCAACCGCCCTCTATATCACCGACCATCATTCCCCATGAAGGAACCACGCCAAACGCAACGGTTGTAAAACCAAATTTCAGACGAGTATTCTCACCAAGCAGAATAGTTTCATCCATGTTGAATATTTGTTCATCTTTTCTGAGGAAAATCTGTGGTTCATGGCCAAACAATGGGTTAAACAATGTTTCATCGCTTGAATCAATGACTTTAAATTCAGCGTACTCTCCTTTTACCTCGATAACCCAGACGTTCAATGTTGCAATCCATGGAGTAACAGGTGTTGGAGGTAAAATTGGAAACCCTGTTGGACCAAGCGTACAAATATTCTTCAAACCTAAAGAATAATAATCTACTCCCTCGTAGGTTGTCTCTTCGAAAGGATCTAAATAGTTGGGGTATTGATCAACGGCGAGACGGACTGTTTCATTCCACTGGAAGTTATTATCGTCGTCGTTTCTAATTAAATTAATATCAAAGCCAAAAGGAATTGTAAACTGATTTCTCAGCGATTCACCTGCTTCACTCAACGTATCTTTAATGCCTTGCGCATCAAATCCTACATCAGATGGTATGGCATCTTCAATCTGTTTATCTATCAAATTTTCAATGCGTGAAAACACATTTTCAATATCCGTCTTGACCCTGTAGATATACCAATCTCGTGCATAATACACTGATTTTTTGCCAACACTATCAAACAAAGAATTACTCTGATACGCAGATAAATTAAGATACAAATCAATGTTATTGTTATACTTCATCAATAAATCGTCTTTGGCTTTATCAACGAGTTCAAGTGGATTAGGGTAATTCGTTGCATTAATACTTGGATCCAGCTCGATCTCACCAATTAGCCTGAGGATGTCATCCAAAGCATTCCATGATTCCTCTTCAATCCAAGCGTTATAATTCCCCGGTACTGAATAATCAAGATATGTAACACCCACAATACCTGTTTGTATCAACTCCTGTTTCTCACTATTTGAATCTGGAAACATATTGATATATGTCCCCAAAGTATCTTCCAGGTTGGGATCATTAACTGTGCTGTTGTAATAAAGCACATCAACAATATCATTCTGTGTGTCTTTAAAACTGGCAAAATTATCAAGAAGGATTTTAAGGGTAACCTCCTCTACTCTGTTATCAGTGACATTGTTCCATACCTTCACAAGGGTGATATTGCCACTGATGTTTTGTTCTACCCACTTATACCAGTAATGCGTCCGCCACCAGAAAGCATTATATGTTTCAGCATACATCTCAGAGCCATAACCGGCAAGCCCTTTTTCTGGCTTCAGAACTTCACTTGAGATAAAACTAAACCCATTATAAGTCCATGGACTGTAGCCACCATCATTGTTGTAATCACCATGATTCCCCCATATCTCTTCTATTATCTGTCTTTCAGCTACCTTCGTATGCATATCTGCATGATAGATTTCAGGAGCAATATCACAAATCAAATTATTTGCCGTCCCATTTCTCTGTAGATGCTTAATTGTCTTGTTTAAAAAATATGAGTTTTCTGCCCAGTGTGAAACCGCATCACTAATCTTCTCTTGGATGTCTCCAGTAAAATCAATTGTTTCACTCACGATATTTCCAGCGTCATTTTCAAATACGAGCGTCACACTGGAGATATTATAGAGTATTCGTTCAGCGATCTCAGATACATCAAGATAAGGACAATCATCGATGCTCATATTAAAATCGTCACCTGCATCAAAATTTGCGCTTCCTTGAGAAAAATCATTTGGATCAACAGCAAAACCCTCACCAGTCATATCATTATTGAATACGTCAGTGAGCGGCTTTTCACCTGAACCTTTAAGTGTCTTACCTGTTTCTATTGCAAACTCAACAAGACCCAATGGATCGACACTACTGAAAACAAGACTTTGTTCAAGAAGCAGACCACCGTTAGCTATGAGAGCAAGATGCTTATTATCCACAACATTCAATGGCTTTCCACTGCTATAGTGTTTATATCCTCTAGCAAGAGAATATATGTTGGAGAATACTGTAGTAAAAGTCCATAATGGGGAAATGCCATTGATTGTCTCGTGATATTCATCTACCAAGCTTTTAAGAAGTGGATATCGAGATGTAATTAGAGAAGAAACAGTAATCCTTTGTGTCGTAATAGCTTCACTACCTTTCATCTTTTCAAGTTTTTTTATTTCGATGTCAATAGGTATCTCTGCAACCCAGTACGTTGCATGATCTTTCTCTGCTTCAGGTCCAATAAATGGAATGGTAAACCGCTCCATGTGCATATCAATAGTTCTAAAGCTAATATCCACCCGAGAAGTAACAGGATAGATTTCCCCTTCAGGAATCACAACATTTACTGCATATCGCCCATCATTGAAAAAATCATAAAGATAGTTACCAGTGAGATAAATATTCAACTCATCCATGATAATTTCTTTTACTCTATTGCAGTTTATCTCATCAGCAGTGTTTCCATATCCAGTGTTGTCTTCTATCGTGATCACAGGTCTTTTACCGATTTCTTTTAACCCTTTCATTCCAGCAATATTTAAGGCATTAGCAATATCTGCCTCAGCATAACGAATTAGATTCTCAACTTCGTTAAAACCTGACATTATGAGTTTTACAGGCTACAAAATATATTTTTCTGAAAAATAGTAATTGTCAACACTGGAGAACAATAACGAAGACTATTTATACCATGTAGCCTATATATGGGCTACATGGCTAAGTCAAGAATTAAACG
>JAUWYM010000121.1 GCA_030615845.1 Thermoplasmatota archaeon
ATTTATATGAAAACCACATTGATTCATCCCACTTCCTACTATTTGTTCACGAAAACCACTTGTTCCTCTTGCTCCAACGACAACTGGTTTTGCCATAGACATTGCTTCAGTACAGACAATACCAAACGGTTCATAAAGAGATGGGAGTATAACAATATCACTTGCTGCATAGTGTAAAATACGTTCATTTTCGTCTACAAATTCATTTCTTAAAACAATGCTATTTTCTAGCCCTAACTCTTTTATCCGGTTTTTGATGTCAACCTCCATGTCTCCAATCCCCAGGAGTGCAAGTTTATTTTTTGGAAATTCCTTTAAAACATTTGGCATAGATTCAACCAGCTTATCTGCACCTTTTACTGTCACCAGCCTGCCAATGAAAAAAAGCATGGTTTCATCATCTTTTATTCCATACTTCTGTCTAAGGTTCCTTCTATCTTCTTCGGGTATCTTGTCAGGATCATATTTATCTGAATCTATCCCATTCCAACAAACCCTAATTTTTTCTTCGGGAAAACCTAGTTTTTGAATTTCATCCTTCATAGCATAGGAAACTGTGATAACACAATCTGCAACTTGACCTCCTTCAAATTCAATATCTTTAATTGTTTGAGAGCCGCCACCAGCAGATCTTCCCGCCTCTGTTGAATGGACATGAAACATAAGTGGTATATCTAACTCTTTCTTTGCCACTATTCCACCCATGATTCCAAGCCAGTCATGCGCATCAATGATGTCAAAAGACTTACCGCCATTATCAGTAAGTAAATTGATAAGTTTAGATGCAGAAAATAAATTATAACTCATTACATCGGAAAAAAACTGAAAATTTGCTCCCCAAGAACGCAGTTCTTGATTTGTACACATATGAAGAGTGGCGACGATATCCAAATTTTTTGGTCTATAAACGGTGATACCTTTCCAGCTATCTGACGTTTTTAGTTTATTTTGATCATTTAAGGAGAAAACAGTGACTTCATTACCCATAGCAACCTGTTTTTGAGTAATTTCAGTTGCAAACGTTCCCAACCCGCCAAAAATCACAGGTGGAAACTCCCAGGAAAAATGCACTATCTTCATGTTGGAATGCTTCTCCTCACCAACTACTCAATTTTCTGCTTCAAATCTTGAAGAATATTCATATAATTAATAAACCCATCGTAAGGAACATCATAGGGGCTAAAATACGCATGAACGGTACCGTCTTCGAGTCCTTTTGTTGAGACATAATAGAGATGATCTGATGTCTGAAGTAGACGCCAGGCATGCAGTAACTCTTTATCATCATGTTTTTTTAACTTTCGTCCAATATCTCGAAGTTCATTAAAGCATGCAATCTGCATATCGTTCCCAAGCCATGTAGAAACATCTCGATCTTCATCTGCCCAAGAAATAGCCCAAGGAGCATCAATCTTGCCTACTGTTTCGTATCTATCAACAGCTTCGCTTACAGTGACAAAATCAAGATGTTTATGTCTCAATACTTCTCCGGGCAGGTGTCTTATGAAATCAAAAATACCTGTCTCCGTCCATTGATGCTCTCCAAAGGTCTCATAGTCCATAAAGAGATTTACAATATCTCCTTCGCAATGAGACATCCAATACGCATATTTATCTGCAGTAAGTGGGAAACCTGGCCAATCGTGAGCTGAAAAACGAAATCCGACATCATCACTGAGCTTGTAATTTCTTAAAAGCACCTTGATATCTGCATTCACTGGTTTATAGATGAAATTTGGCGATCGCCACCCTAAAATTCTTTCTGAACCCTCGGTAATAATTCCTTTGTATCCCAACTCCTTAATTTTTTTGGCGATACGGTTATCATAGATTGCCTCTGTGTTTCTGAAAACTTTAGGTTCATAGTTAAATATTCTTTTGATCATCTGTCGATGCATTTTTACCTGCTCTTCAAATTCATCAAGTTCATCAAATAACGAAGATAATGAGTGAAAGTATGTCTCTTCGATTAAATCAACAGCTCCTGTATGAAACAACTCTTTAAAACTATCAAGAACCGAGGGCAAAAATTGCTCGCAATACTCAACAAATGTTCCAGTGAGGCTAAACGACATTCTAAATTTACCGTCAAATTCATGTATTAAATCAAGCAGTAATTTGTTTGTTGGAAGATAACATTTATTTGCTACTTTTTCAAATATTTCTTTGTTGAGCTTACGGTCAAAGTATGTTGAAAAAGAGTCTGTATTTTGACCGATGTTAAATACTGAAAAACGATTGAGTCTCATTGGTTGATGTACTTCAAAGTAGAAACATACTGAGGGCATTACGTTATTCCTCGGTAGACGTTAAGTGTTTTCTCTGCAACACGGTCCCAAGTAAACAGCTCAATCTCACGTTTTCCTTCTTTAGCTAACGTGCTATGCAAAGGATCATAACGCAACAAAGATATGATTTTATTAGCCATTTCGTCGGTATCCCAAAAGTCAACCCGGAGACAATTCTGAAATGTTTCAGAGACACCAGTAGTTTTTGAAACAATAGTAGGCGTACCCGCAGAAATTGCTTCAAGCGCGGTAATTCCAAACCGTTCGCTCACTGAAGGCATAACATATACACTGGAAATCTGATAGATGTGTTTTACCTCCTCCTCAGTTAATAAACCTGTAAAGATGACTTTATTTGAAATCCCAAGTTCAATAGCCTTATCAATCAAATGCGGTAACATGTCACCCATGCCAGCAACAACAAATCTGGTATCTTCATGTTCTAATACTTTTTTTGCAGTTTTTAAGAAAAATTCTGGACCTTTCTGGATGGTAAGTCTCCCTAAAAATAATACGATATTCTTTTTTTCTCCTTCTCCAATTGGATACACTGCATTATGTACCACACTTATCTTATCAGGATTTATGCCATATTTTTCAACAATAATCCTCTTGGTGAAATGACTGACTGCAATGATTTTGTCCGCTTTTTCCATACCTTCTCGCTCTATGTTGATAAACCAGTCATTTGGATACAGCCAACCTGAACGGTCATACTCAGTTGAATGAACAGTAACAACAAGAGGGACCCTTGTCTTTTCTTTGAGTGCGACTCCTGCCTTCATGGTGAGCCAGTCATGACAGTGAATGACATCATATTTTCCTTTTACTCTCTGAACAAGAAGATCATTATATCGATAAACTGCTTCAAAAAACTGCCCTGCAAGTTCTTTATCTTCAGGCCTATCATAGGGGAATATTTCTGTCTCTCCAACTTCTTTTATGGCTAAATTTGGTTTATCACTATCCGACCTATGCTTGGTTTTTGGCATATAGAAATCTACTTTTACATCTTTATCGGCAAGGCTACGGGTAAGTCCATAACAATGGGTTCCAAGACCCCCCACCTTGAATGGTGGGTATTCCCAACCAAGCATAACTACTTTCATTGTTCTGCTTCCTCACCTAAACATTGTTTTTTTGTAGTTGACTTATCTATGCCAGTACACTACTCACATCTCTATTTTCAATCCACCTTACTCTAGCATTGTTTTTTTCTTGTATAAAGCAACCCGTCAATCGTAGAACTCTTCTCTACCCTTAAATCTTTCGTATTTTTTAAGATTGCACATAGGAGGTTTAGAGTTAGTTGCCTCAATCTTCACTTCGAGATTTTGACGCAGAGTTTTAACGTATTTTAAATTCCCGAGGGACGTACATCAAATTCTTACTAACTTATGATATAGCTTATTAGATTATAATAATATCTAAAAAATGCGGAATACTGCTACATTGACACATGTATTTTTAATGGCGTACTTTTTTGCACTATAAATGCAAAAATATGGTTATAATTAACATTTACGAGATCATATCACACTCTTACTAAATAGTTGTCTATAATTTTTTGTCGCTGTCACCCAACAACATAAAGATGTTGGGTGTAGCTGCAGAATCACCTCGGTAAAGCAGCAGTGAAGTGAAACGACAACATATATCGCGACAGATTGTTTGACATCGTGGTTGTCCTCTTTTTCACATCTTGACTTTACGTCGGTTCGATCGGAGAGGGACCCTTAATCGATATCAATTTGTCACCTTGATCTTGCGTCTCCAATCACAGAGTCATGGAGCTCTTCGAATCAAGGTAAAAATAACATAAAAAAGGTTCTTAATTAACATTTCGCACTTTTTTATCGAAATTTGTTAATTTCATCCCGAAGAGACACTGTTTTTTTTCGGGAGACGGCAGAGAAATCCTT
>JAUWYM010000124.1 GCA_030615845.1 Thermoplasmatota archaeon
CAATCTTTAGTTTTTGTTCTTTGAGTTTATTTGCTACAAGCTCATATGCTTTTGTTGGTTTAAGGGAGACATCGATACTACGTGCCTTTACCATTATAATTGCGATTCCATCTTTTTTTAGATATTTTTTTATGTTTTCCAGAAATATTTCTGCTTGATTCCGTTGAGAGATATCCTGATAAACAATATCGACTGAAGGAACAAAAAAGCTGTATCTCTCTGGATGGTTTGCATCCTCTAAAATGGGAATGATATTTTGTCGCCTCCGGCTGAGTTGTATTAACTCATTTGCTGCAAATGGAGAGCTTTCTACTGCATACACCGTACCGTTTTTTACAATATCTGAAATATGACTCACAGTTGTTCCTGTTGCAGCACCGAGATATAAGACATTTGAATCTTGTTTTATTTCAAAAGTGAGTTCTTTTAAAATTGCTGCTGCAAGTTTGCTACGATATGGGTTCCATGATCGAAATTCTTTATCCTTATGATGTATCAACCGTTCATTATATACCTGAATTCCTCTGCATGAGGCAGGATTTTCTGTATAGATTTTATCGTTTTTTCTGAATACACCTGCAATTTTAGCTGGTTTCATTCATTGTGCGTTATGAATAGTGTTTGATAAATAGTTTGTCGAAACTTTAAACTATAGTTTATGATATTCCCCTGCTCGATTATTATGGTGAAAAGATCTCCCTTATATGATATTCAAAAAAAACTTGGAGCGAAATTTACCGAGTTTGCTGGTTTTGAAATGCCTATACAGTATTCTTCAATCAAAGAAGAACACATGGCTGTTAGAAGAAACGTTGGTCTTTTTGATGTATCCCATATGAGCAACCTCTGGATTACAGGATCTGATGCGGAAAAACTTGTGAGTCTTACAACTGTTGAAGATGCTTCAAGAATTCCTGATGGAAAAAGTCAATATACTGCCATTCTTAGAGAAGATGGGACAGTAATTGATGATACCATCTTTATGCATCTTGGCGATAAGTTTATGATGATTCCTAATGCAGGGATGGATGAAACAGTAACCAAATGGTTGAAAGACAAAGCAAAGGAAAACAACTTTGATGTGGATGTTGAAAATGTTTCAAGTGGGTTTGTAATCCCTGCAATACAGGGACCAAAATCAAGAGATACTCTGCAAAAGCTAACTGATACTGATCTAAATGAAGTTAAGTTTTTTGGATGTCAGTATATTGATATCGCAGGTGTAAACTGTATTATCTCACATACCGGTTATACAGGAGAGTTGGGATTTGAATTACAGCTATCTCCAGTTGATGATGCAAAGGATGTGTTTCTTAAGATCCTTGAAGCAGGAGAAGAATTCAATATTAAACCAGTTGGTCTTGGTGCACGAGACACGCTGAGGCTTGAGAAGGGTTTTATTCTCGCCGGTAATGAGTTTGAAGGTGGACGAACGCCTCTTGAAGCGGTTATGTCTTGGGTGATACATTGGGATCATGATTTTATCGGGAAAGATGCTTTGTTGAAACAAAAAGAGAAGGGTGGTTATGAACGCCTCACAAGCTTTGAATGTGTTGATAAGGGTATTCCACGTCATGGATGCGATGTACAAGTAGATGGAAAGAAGGTAGGAACAATTACTAGTGGAACAATGTCTCCTTGTCTAAATACAGGTATTGCAATGGGATATGTTCATCCAGATTATCGAGAAAAAGATAGCATAGTTGAGATTGTTGTGAGAGGAAAGCTGGTAAAAGCAAAGGTTCTTAGACCTCCTATTGTTCCAAAAGACTGGGCGCAGAATCATTAGAAAATGTTTAAAACACAGTTGAAAATAACAGGTTTTGATATGCATGGCTGATGAAGCAAGAAAGGATTTGAAATATACCAAGGAACATGAATGGATAAAAATAAAAGGCGATATCGCTGTCGTTGGAATTACTGATCATGCACAGGCAGAACTCACTGATATTGTTTTTGTTGAACTCCCCGAAGCAGGTAAGGAGGTTAAGAAGGGTGAAGAGCTCTGTGTCGTTGAATCTGTGAAATCTGTTTCTGAAATCTATGCTCCTTTGAGTGGGAAGATTGTCAAGGTAAACAGTAAACTTGATGATTCCCCTGAGATTATTAATGAAAGCCCGTATGATGATGGATGGCTTGTTGAACTGGAAATAAAAGATAAATCAGAAGTCAATTCCTTGATTGACGCAGAGACGTATAAAAAAACGATAGAATAGGGTATGATTAACCTATACTCTCTTTCTGTTGAGCACTCCACTTTTTATTAGGGAGGGGGTCAACCACTACACATATTTTTCAATAAATTCTAATCTTTGGCGGAAATTTTCTTATTTCAGTTCATCAAAAAACTACAAATTACGTTGTTTACCATAAGTATAAAGAAGTTGTTGAGTTTCTCTTTTAGGTAATTGATTGGTGACAAGACTATGCTGTAAAGGCAAACTTAAATATCTGTCATCTTCTTTAAAAACAATATCATTCTGTTCAAATGTGTGTAAAATAGCAGCGAGTTGAAAATCAGGAATATGTGAAAATCTTTCTTGCAGTTCTTGGAAAGATGTAACATCTATACATGAAAGGAAAATCTCTCTTTCAATTTCATTAAGAACATAGATTCCAATTTTTTCAGAATTTCTTTTATCATAAATTTTAATAAAATTTCCTCCATCTACAAAATAAAAGATGAGTTTATCAATTGCCCTACCACTTTTTATTTCATTGATTGCTAACTTTTCACGCTCTTTTCTCCAATCTGCTACAATTCCCTCCCAGTCATTCTTACCTAAATCTTTCATTCTTTTAAAATCATAAACAAAACTAAACCCTTTCTCCAAAAACTCTTGAGGAAACATCATCTTATCAATTGATGCATACTCTAATATTTCAATGTTGAACTGTTCTGGATTGTTATATATTGGGCTACCGAACATAACTATTAGATTGCAAATCTGAGGGGGATCTAGATATTGCTTAAATAGTTGAATTGCTTTTTTTGTTTCTTCAAAATCGATAGGTTCCTCATTTGGATAATTAATAATAAGGTTGTAACTATTTTTAATTTCGTTTTCCTTACAAAATTTTAACGCTGCGATGTTATCAATAACTCTTGTACCCTTATTCATTATTTTCAAATAATGGTGACTAAACGATTCAATACCTGTTTGAATAGTGGTAAATCCCGCTTCTTTTAACAATGTGTAATCCGTACTTTTTAACCGACCAGCACGTGCTTCAACAAAAAATGTAAAATCTCTTCCCAATTGCTTAATCTTCTCACAAAGACTTTGATAATCTTTCTTCGGAAGGGTATTTCCAATAATCTGAAAATCCAATGTTTTATAAGTTTCAGATAAAAATTGTATTTCTTCAATTATCTTATCAACATTTTTCTCTCTATAAGAACAATGCTGAACATTAAGATTACAGAACGTACATTTATTCCACCAGCACCCTCGTGATATTTCAATCGGAAGTCGTCCATAATACATAAAATATTGCTGAACTTCTTCTGAAGATGAAGCAAGTTCTTGATAAAAAGGATTATAGGGGGGAATCGGTAGACCGTTCAGATCAACAACAGCATCTGACTTGTTCCAAATAACATCCTTTCCTTTTCTATACATCAAATTTGGTATTGATTCATAATTATCATAATCTGAAGCAAGAAGATAGAGAGCCTCTTCCCCATCTCCCGATACATTGAAATCAATGTAATCAAACGCTTCTAACACCTTTATACCTAACTTATCAACGGTTCTGCTTCCACCGAAAACAATTTTTTTCTCAGGAGCCGATTCTTTGATTTTTTTAGCAATTGCAAGTGATGGCAGAAACTGACCATAATTCAATGTAAATCCAATTATATCATAAGATTTCCATTCAACATTTTCTATAATCCAATTATAAAACTTGTCTGTCTGTTGAACGTAATAATCAAAAGTAAATTGCTTTTGAACAACACGATTCTTTGATGTTTCTTTGTTAAAG
>JAUWYM010000019.1 GCA_030615845.1 Thermoplasmatota archaeon
GAAATGATAGATCCGAATGTTCTGAAGAAAGCCTTTGAAAATTGTTTTCATTGTCTGGTCTGGTGTGTAGACCGCGTTAGGTTTCTTCTTAATAATGCCTCCCATCTTTTGTAAAATCCTGAATTTTTCTGCTATTTGGAGCATTTGTTGCCATCCCATCCGCATGAGTATACTGTATCTAGAATTTAGCCTAAAAATCTAAGCCTGGAAAATCACTTGCGAAATCTGTAATATTATACAAAACTTATAAATACTATATAAATCTAATATTTTAATTGATATATGAAAATATATGCAGGTGGTATAAATCATACCTCAAAAAAGATACTAGCTACAAGCATAACTATTCTACTTATTGTACTAACGATATCTCCTATAGTAAACAGTGAGAATGCTTCAATTCCGATCCTTTCACCGACCGACTTAGTAGGTGATGATAAAGAACTTCACCTTCTTCGTGGCGAGCATTATCTTTTTGTGAATGCATCAGAAGATGTTGATGAGTTTCATATCCGATTTTCATTTCCACCAGATTATAGCTATCAGGTTCCGATACTGTTAGAAATCTTTAATGATACAACAGAAAAACTCCTCCATTATGAAATTGAAGATGATACAAACAAGCCAAATAAAATCATAAATTTCACCATAGATGCCATGGAAAAAGATGAAGGTATACTTCTTCATTTCACGTGTTGGGTTCTTGTCAAAAACCATGATTTCTCTGATCTACCAGAAAAAGTTAAATTCCCAAGAAGATGGCAGCTTCCTGAAGAAACAAAAACCTGGCTTGCATCCACAGAAGTTGTACAAAAACACAGTCTTCTCATCAGACATAAGGCACGGCAGCTGCGAGGAATCAGAAGTGATGTTTTAGAGTTTGCAAATGACATTGCAAGATATATTAAATGGCACAGATTTGGGTTGTTTCTTCTACAATTAAATCTAGGTATTTTCTTTCCTCAAGACGCCAGAACAACGTTGTTTATAAACGGTGAAAACGTTGGACGATCACATTTAGCATGTGCTTTTTTTAGATCACAAAACGTTCCCGCACGAGTAATTCTGGCACATAACGATCAAGGATTCTGGACGCAAATGCATTACATGGTAGAATATTACGTCCCGGATTATGGATGGGTTTTACTTGATTCAACAAAAGGAAAAACTCCTTATGAAACTAAAAGACAGATCATCAATAGAATATGTTATCCAGAGGATGAGAATGATACAAAAACTGATTATATTTTTCCCTATATGGCCGGAGAAGAACGATGGCTGTGGATTGATAATGATCATGTATCTCCGTATTATGTTGATTGTGATGAAGGTAGTAAATCACAAATGTTTAGTGAAAGCGAGGTAACCACAGATTGTTTTACTGCAGACTATGCTTTTCTTTTGACGCAAATGGTGTTTCATCAATATGAACAATATCTTGGCATGAATCTTTCTGGTGAAAACCAAGAGCATTTCCAAAAAGCAGTTGACTATCAGAAACAAGCTATTGATAAGTTAATAGAAACTGAGGATCCTAACGAGTATATATTTTATATGGATCTTGCTTTTGATGAATATAAAGAAATTGAACTATAAAAATTACCTATTTTTCAAATAAATTTATTACCATCCAAGAGTTATATTTTATTATGACAAAACCTAACAATAAAACAAAAAAATCTTCGGGATCAATAAAATCTATTTTTATCCCAATCATTGCATTTCTTGTTTTTTCATTATGTCTTTTTCCAATAGTACTTGCAGGAAAAATTCTTCTCTATTTTATAGCATTTGATAAATTCTGGCACTTTTTACTCTTGCCTTTCATTCTCTACATAGGTATTGCAATTGTGACTGTCTCTCTTCTTTTGATTTCAGGAGTAATAATACGATTATTCAATATAAGATACGAACCAGGAATCTATGAATATACATTTAAAAATAAAACTGCTTTCAGATGGATTGTCGTCTGCGCCCTTTATACTCCTTGTAGGAAAATTCTTGAAATGTTTCCAATGGGTAGAATAAAAATTGTTTATTACAAATTATTAGGGATGAAAATCGGGAAAAACACGCTAGTTGGTGGAGTCATCAAAGATCCTTGTGTTACAGAGTTTGGTGAGAATACAACGATGGGAGAATATGCAGTCATTTATGGCCATATTCACAACTATGAAAAAGAAACCATAACCATTAATAAAGTATCAATTGGAAATAATTGTATCATCGGAGCAGGAGCAATTGTCATGCCTGGCGCGGTGATTCAAGACAACGTTACCTTGGCAGCTGGGGCACTTGTCACAAAAAATCAAGTGCTGGAAAAAGGAAAAACATATGGTGGGGTTCCTGCAAAAGAGATAAAAAAAGAAAACTAAATAATAATCATTTTAACAATCGTTAACTTTAAATACACAGATAACAATTAAATATTATACAAGGGGATAAAATATGAAAAAATATCTAATCATAGGAATCTTGGCTATAATATTGATAATGCCAATGGTAGGAGCAGCAAATATAATAAATGAAAAAAACGAAGTGAAACCGATAAATGTTCTTTCAGGGGGAGATTTTACCCATACAGTGATTGTTGAATATGTGGGGACAACGACATGTGGATATTGTCCAACAGCATCGAGTCAATTATATTCTATCTATAACTCAGGTGACTACGATTTTTATTATGTCTCATTAGTTGCTAATGTGAATCCTAAGATATACAGTCGGGTACAGGAACTAGGAGTCTCAGCAGTACCAGATGTCTATTTTGATGGAGGATACAGAAATCTTTTGGGTGCACAAGAAGATGAGCAACCATATAGAAATGCAATAACCCAATGTGGAGAAAGAACAGTACCAGATATCGATGTCGATGTATCTGTTGAATGGAAAGGTGGTGGGACTCTTAAAATATCTGTGACCGTTCAAAATAACGAAGCTGAGGAATATGATGGACATCTTCGTGTCTATATTGTTGAACCAGAGTCACGCTGGAATGATGCACAGGGCAACCCAAAACATTTTGGAGTTTTAGCTATTCCAATTGATAGAAGTTTAGCTGTGCCACAAGGTCAGCCAAGACCACTTGGTGATACCTACACATTTACAAAAACTTGGTTTGGATCTCTTGATGGATTTGGCGATATCACAGAAGACAACATTATGGTAATTGCAGCGGTTTTTGATGGAGAAACAGATCAGGCAGTACAAACAGCTGCAGCAGAACCAACAACGAGTACCGAGCAATTCCGTCTATTTGAAAACTTCAAGATATTTCAATTTATGAGGGGAAGAGGCATCCTCTTCCGTCTCTTTAATATGATAGCAAACCTCTAAAGATGATGTCGCCCACTTTTCGATTCAAGAGATACAAAAATCTGATATGTTCGTATTTCAGCAAAGGTATAAATAAACAATTTTATTTTGAACTTTGTTCTATTTGAAAATAAAAGTTGGAAAGCAACATGAATTTCGAGAGATTCCAAAGACAAATAATCGTTCCAGAACTCGGTGAAGAAGGCCAACAACTGCTTCCCAAGAAACACATTGTTATTATTGGTGGAGGTGGACTTGGAAGCAATAGCTCCAATATACTGACGAGGATAGGAATTGGAAGTATAGACATTGTTGATGATGACTTGGTAGAACTACCCAATCTTTACAGAACATCAATTTTTAATGAAGAGGACGTAGGGCGACCTAAATGTCAGATTCTTGAAGAAAAATTACAAAAAATAAACTCAGAGGTGAGGATTAGAGGAATAAAAAAAAGAGTTACAAAAGAAAACATCCACTCAATTGTGAAGAATGCGGATATCATTTTAGATGGCACAGACAATATGCAGACACGTTTTCTCATAAATGACATATCAATAAAACATAACATTCCTTGGGTCTATGCAGGAGTATACTCAACCGTTGGAATGATTATGGGAATACATCCGAAACATACCCCGTGCTTGAAATGTATCTCTCAAAGTATTCCAGAAAAAACTGGGGAAATTCCTATATTAGGTAATCTTCCTTTAACCATTGCTTCCATAGAGTGTACAGAAGCAATGAAATTACTTTTGGGAAAACAACTCTCTGGCTTTATTATCTATGATGTTTGGAACCAAAGTTTTGAACAGATGAATATAAAAAGAAATCCAAGGTGCTCATGCTGCCAAAGAGGAATATTCGAGTTTCTTTAGAGGAAAACGTTCATGAAAATCAAAGTAAAGTTAATCGGCAGATACAAAGATATAACCGGTAAAACCGAGCTTGAACTAAAAATCGAAAAAGGGGATACTATCTGGCATGTTGTCGATGTTTTTATAAAACAGTATCCAAAAATTGAAAAAGATAAAAAATTTATTATGGTCTCAAAGAATAATACATATACAACTCCTGATGCAAAGATTGAAAATGGCGATGAGATAACATTTTCGCCGCCCGTTGTTTCAGGTGGGTGAAGTAGAATGATGAAAAAATCTCTGTTATCAATTATTTTCCTGTTCTTTGTGTTTCTTCTCCTCGTACAATCAGTTGTTGCAGAAAACATGGTTGTCGTAGACTTCTATTACTCAACATCATGTGGATCATGTAAACCACCAAAAGAAGTCATGGAAGAGATACAAGAATATTACGCAATAAACTACTCCGAAATAGTTATTATAAATTTTAAAGAAGTCAGCTCTAACACAACAAATAGTCAGGAAATGCGTGATCGAGGGTTGAGTTTTCCCGTAGCAATAGTTAACAACGAAACAAAAATTCCCAAAAGCAATATCACATTTTATGAAGTACAAACCATTATTGATGCCTATATCCAAGGTATTGAAATAAATCAAACATTTGATGAGAGAATAATCGACATTCCCTTCATCGGAAGAATTAATACATCAAGTCTTTCATTGCCCGTTCTTACCATTGTGTTAGGTGTTGTTGATAGTTTTAATGTGTGTTCGATTTTTATTTTGTTTATTCTTCTTAGTCTGCTTATTCATGCACAATCTCGTAAAAGAATGCTTTTAGTCGGAGGTATCTTCGTCTTTTTTTCTGGACTATGGTATTTAATATTTATGTTTATATTGAAGATGATATTTGGCGCTTTAGAAATGACGATAATTTCAATTGTGATAGGTACAATAGCAATTGTTTTAGGGGTAATCAACATTAAGGATTTTTTCTTTTTCAAAAAAGGAGTTTCTATTGGCATCCCAGATGATAAAAAACCAGGAATATATCGACAAATGAGAAATCTTGTAAAAACCCCATATGTATCAGTTGCTGTTTTTGGGACAATAGCGTTAGCAGTTACCGTTAATCTATTTGAGCTGGTATGCAGTTTTATCTTCCCTGCTATTTTTATCAGTAGATTAAGCGATAGTGGCTTATCAGGCTTTCATCAGCATTTGTATATACTTGCTTACAACGTTATCTATGTTATCCCGCTTATCATTATTGTATTACTTTTTGTATTTTCTCTCGGGCGAATGAAATTAACAGATTGGCAAGGTCAAAAGTTAAAACTATTCTCAGGTATAATGATTTCCTCATTTGGAATTCTTCTGCTAGTTGATTATATGATCTTAGAAAATGTCGTTGTTCCAGTAGCGTTACTACTACTTAGTATTATTTTAACGACTATCATCTCTCATATTTGGAAAAAATACAGTCATAAGGAGAAGATAGATTTAAAAGAAGAATCCAAAGAAGAAGAGCAGTGAACCCTCCCTACTTATAATAAATATGATATATCTATCATATTTGATATTTAGCTATACTTTTCAACAAGATCTGCGATATCAGTCGGAAATTTAGCCACTTTAACATCTGCTTTTTCAAAGGCCTTTATTTTTGATTCTGCAGTACCCTTTCCACGTGCAATAATTGCTCCTGCATGTCCCATACGTTTTCCTGGTGGTGCAGTTCTTCCTGCGATAAATGCAAACACAGGTTTACTAATGTGTTCGGTAATATGTTCAGCAGCCTCTTCCTCTGCAGTTCCACCAATTTCTCCAACTAAAACAATGGCTTTTGTTTCTGGATCTTTTTCAAAGGCATCAAGAGCATCAATAAATGTTGTCCCAATGATTGGATCTCCACCGAGTCCAACACAGGTACTTTGGCCGATATCTTTTTCAGTGAGAGAATTTACAATCTCATAGGTAAGAGTTCCAGAACGACTGGCGACACCAATATTTCCTTCTTTAAAAATCTGTCCTGGTAAAATCCCAATCTTTGTTTTACCTGGGCTAGCAATACCTGGACAGTTTGGTCCAATTAAAACTGCATCCTTGTATTTAGAGTAATGAACAAACTCCATTGCATCATGAAATGGTATATTTTCAGTAATTACTACGAGTGTTTTGATGCCTGCATCAAGTGCTTCAAACACTGCATCTTTTGCAAAACGTGCAGGTACCAACACAAGAGATGTATTTGCCCCAGTTTCAGAAACACCTTCATATACATTATTGAAAATTGGAACGCCTTCTACCTTCTGACCACCCTTTCCCGGTGTTACACCAGCAACAACATTTGTTCCAAATTCTTTCATCGCACCAATATGAAATACACCCTGATGACCAGTTGCACCTTGAACTAATACTTTATTTTTTTTATCTGCAAATATAGCCATATATTTTCACCTCGCAAGATCCGAAGATTTCTTGGCAGCATCCTGAAGAGTTGCACCAGTAATAAGCCCTGCATCCTTCAAAATATCTTTTGCAATATCCTCATTACATCCCTTAATACGCGTTATTACAGGACAATCAATTCCTTCTTTTGTAATTACTTCCTTTACTCCCTTTGCAACAGTATCACACCTTGTAATACCACCGAATAAATTTAAAAATATTACCTTAGGCTTTGCTTTTTTCATAAGTTTAAATGCTTGCTTTACTTTTTCAGGGTCATCAGTACCACCAAGATCCAAAAACACACCGCCTTTACCAGAATAATGAGTAAGTGCATCAAGAGTAGCCATTGTAAGTCCTGCGCCATTTGCAATAACACCAATGTTTCCTTCTAATTGAATAAATGCAATGCCCTTACCCTTGGCATCTTCTTCAAGAGGTGTAAGTTCAACCTGCTCTGGTACAATATCAGGATGACGATAAGTTGCATCATCATTGATAGTAACCTTAGAATCTAAGGCGATTACATCTCCATTTTTTGAGATTATTAGTGGATTTATTTCAACAAGCTCACAATCGTATTCTCTGAATAATTTGTAAAGTTTAGAGATAACTTTAGCGACTTCTTTTCCTTCTTCTTTTTCTAGCTTGAGTTTTGAGACTATTCCACGAATATGAAATGATTGGATTCCAATGAGTGGGTTTACCCATTCCTTGAATATTTTATCATCTGGCACGCTTTCAATATCCATACCGCCTTCGCCACTAGCCATAATAAGAGGCATTCTCTTCGACCGATCCAATGTTATACTTAGATACAATTCTTTTTTGATATCTACTTTTTCCTCTGCAAGTACTTTTCTAACTGTATATCCTCTTATATCCATACCCATAATTTGCGATAGCTTTTCCTTTGCATCATCAACGTTATCAACTGATTTTATTCCACCTGCTTTACCTCTTCCACCAATTGGAACTTGTGCTTTTAAAACAAAAGGAAACTTCAAGTCAGAAAAATCTTTTTCATTATTCACCAGCTTTCCATTTGGAACTGAGATCCCATACTTATCAAACAGTTCCTTCCCCCGATACTCAAACAGTTTCATGGGACCATGAATACAAATTCATATATTTAAGAGCTTTTTAACCCAAAAATCGCAGCCCACAATCTTACTTGCAATAGGAGCAAACTTAAAATCTTTTATAAAAGCCATTGTGCGCAAACTATAGGATCTAATCACCGGATCTTCTGCGATCCATTGATTTTCCTTTAGAACCTGCATGATTTTTGTCCTATCAAGTTTATACTTCTCATAATCATTGTATATGGAAATCATAACTGCTTCAAATCTACGACTGGCAAAAAAAACCGTTGAATCACTCATTAACGACGCAGCCTCATCCTCCTCCATATTTGGAGGGTTACGAGGATCAAAACTGATATGATAAAATACTAATATTTCAAAACCCAATTTAACAAAATTTGGCAAATTAAGCTTACTCATCAAGTTATTTTCCTCAAATTTACGTCTCAAACGTGAGACTGTATGCCTTGAAACCCCTAAATCCCTACCAATATCTCTATCAGACAACTCAGGATAGCTGATTAATATACAATAAGCATTCTTCTCAGTATCAGACAATACTACATTCTCCGTATCACCAAAATCGACATTTTCAATCTCAACTTCTGGTTCTGAATCCAAATTAAAACTTCTTCTCAATAAAGGGACAAAATCAAAAAAACGATAAATTTTACTAATTTCAAATGGGAAAACCACCAAATTTGGATATTCCTCTTCTAAAAGTCCCCGTCCACCAAATGTCTGTGTCCTAATGTCATTAATTCGACCAATTGTTGCATAATCCTTAGAAAGGCTCAAAGAGAACCCTTTATCCTGCTCTCCTACAGAAAAAAATATCTCCGGAAAAACTTCAATAGTTTCTCCAGTGATTTCAACTCTTTCTAAGAGGGGTATTAAAGGGCTGAAATGTGAATAAATTACAACAAGCATTTCACATCCCATACTTTGAAGTTTTGGAATTATAAGTTTTCGAAGGTAATCATTATCTTTTAAGCGATGTCTAATAGATGTAGCAGTAGAATGTTTCAGATCAAGTGTTTCAGATAGTTCTTTATCAGTTAACTTAGGATATCTTACAAGTCCATAGAGCATTTGTTTTTCTTTTGTTGTTAATTCAAACTTGTTCATGCTCTTAAGAATAGGTACCTTGAATATAAACTTTTTTCTCATATTATCTAAAAATAATTAAGTTATTGT
>JAUWYM010000095.1 GCA_030615845.1 Thermoplasmatota archaeon
GAAACCTCAAAATATCTTTGTTATAATTTTGTATTTTGAAGTCAACGGGAGTAACCTCTTATTTTTTACCAGTAAAAACGAGTTCAAATCTCACCTCCTGCACCCTATCGTATTTTTATGGAGTTAATCGCGTTCTATCTCTTGGAAATAAGATGCATTCTCTAATATTTTGAATATCCAGAAGCTCCATTAAGAAGCGTTCGATACCAAACCCAAAACCACCATGAGGAGGCATACCATATCGAAATGCTTTAAGATACGCTTCAAAATCTTTCGGATTCAAATCACATGCTTCCAACCGCTTCGTTAACAGTTTTACCTCATGGATACGCTGACTTCCAGAAGCAATCTCCACACCTTTACATTCTAAATCAAAACCTCGGGAATATTTATCCCCCTCAGGCATTGTATAAAATGGCTTAGACTCAAGAGGATACCTCGTAATAAAATAAAACTCCTCACCCTCTTCTTTCATGATTTCTCCGAGAAGTTTCTCATCCTCTGTCCCGATATCCTGCCCCCACTCTATACTAGATTTTCTCTTCTGTAACTTGTTTATCATCTCATCATATGGTATTCTTGTAAATGGAAGCTTTGGAACAATAATTTTTTTATCCAAAATTGCAAGCTCATTTTTGCATTCACTTGCACTCTTCCACATACTACAAACAAGGTTTTCTAAAACCTTCATTACATCTTCTTCGTTTTTAATAAACGCCATCTCTAAATCAATTGCAGTTGACTCATTAAGATGCCTTCGAGTGTTATGCTCTTCAGCTCTAAAATACCAAGCGATTTCATAGACTCTATCAAGACCAGTTGCCATCAAACTTTGTTTATACAACTGAGGAGATTGGGCAAGAAACGCCTCTTTTTCAAAATACTTGAGCCTAAAAACTTCAGTACCACCTTCAGAAGAACTAGGGATGATGTTGGGAGTATGTACCTCTATAAAACTCTGGGATCGCAAGTATTTATGAACCGCAGCAATAACAACATTTCGTATCTTAAAAATTGCTTGAGTCTCAGGTTTTCTCAAATCAAGGAATCTATTATCAAGCCTGGTGTCAAAATCTGCTTCAACTTTATCTACAACACCCAGGGGGAGCGGTGTTTCAGCAGCAGATAAAATCTCTACCTCTTCAGGCAGTATTTCATATCCATTTCTCACTTTTTCATTTTCCTTACAAACACCCGTCACAGAAATTACCGACTCCCGTGAAAAAGACGTTAACATCTCAAATAGTTCAGGGGTTTTCTTTTTAAGAACCGTAATTTGAAGAGTACCCAGTCTATCACGCAGGATGATGAATGCAATGGAACCAAGATTTCGAATATCTTCAATCCAACCAGCAACAGTTACCTGTTTGTTATAGTCTTTTTGTGTGATCTCTTTTGAATAATGACTTCGATACATACAACCAACCATATCAAAACAATGAATTTAGTCTTTTTGACAGAAAAAAAAGTATTTCACCAAGGGTTTTCTCATTATCCCACGTTTCAACAATATCTTTTATTTCATCTATAGATGCATCTTTCAGTTTATGCACCCACTGTTCAATATTTGGAATCGCCCGAGTAACATTATCAACAATAGTAATACTTGCTGTTTTAGCAGTTCGAGACAAGGGGTTTAAATCAATAGCAATAACTGTTTTACCCATATTTTTTAAAGCCAAGCATCGATCGCCATCTTCCAGTGGAACAAGCACGGCATCAGCGGAAAAAATCCCATCTTTATCGCATAACGCACGATCATGATCAAGACCAGGTATCTGTGCATCCGCCTTCATACCATACACCTTTTTTGCACCACAGCGTCTCAGCTCATCTGAAATCTTATCTATACGCTCCCTTGTTCTATGAAACAGATTCACTTCAATTTTTGCAGGAATACAGTCTGCTAAACTGATATACTCAGCAGCAGATAATGCAACAACATTACCATTAACAGATAGAACAGGATTTTTTGCATACAACAATGCAGCTGCAGCAGTTTTTTCAGCCAACTCCACAGGAGATATGGTTTTTTCACCGAGTAGATAATCGAATGCCTCACCACGTCCATGAGCAATAAGACCGGTTTCATGCACGATACCATTTTTCATGGCCTGTGAGATCTTCTCCCGAGTCAATAGAGACATATAACGCGGATGATTTTTTGGAATCGTTGCCATAATTCAATAAAAAATAATACACTCGTATTTTTAAAAGTTCGTTATGAACGATAGCAACCCAGAAAAGAAAAAAGGCAAGTATAGTTGAATACTACACTTTTATCCATACATACTTGGTTGAGGAATCGGAGCCGCACCTGAGGTCATCGGTTTTGCTTGTTTATGGAATTTCTTAAGTTGTTTTTCAATACGCTCTGCCTCCTCATAAAGTGGTCCAACATTGATATCAACACCGACAACAGTTGCAATAACATTTATTGCAGAAGCAGCAGCTCGAGCATCTGGAAAGTTAGGATGCGCCTCAGAAAGAATTGAAATAACATCAAAATTCTCTTGCTTTCCTTTATTAAGCAAGACTCCTGAAACACCAGCGATAATACCATTTTTAAACTGAGGAATATTCTTTGCCTGAAGCGTCTTTCTGGCATTTTCTGTTGATCCGATTGCATACGCATCAACGATATTTTCTCCCCCAGAAGATTTCCCTTCAACAACCATTCCCTCTGGAGATATCAAAAGTTTACATTTCTTTTGTTGAACCCACTTCAAAATTGCATTCGACAACGAATTAATCAAATTTGGTTTCGGTTTGAATTCAGAGACAAAAACTGCAATCTTTTCTCCAGTTTCTAAGGTTCCACCATAGATACGAACAGGAGATAACGGCTCTCCTGTATGAACAACAGAAAGCGTAGGAAAATGCGGTGAATTTAAAGCCCCTACTTGCCGTAAACCAATAGCATCTATTAAATAATTCGCAACAATAGTACTGACTAATCCTATAGAAGGAAAACCTGCAATTACTGTTGCATTATGAAAATCCATATCTTCAAAATCAATGATTTCAACATCTTCCAAATGCAGTACCATCCAACATACCCTAATATGCCTTCTAGCATTTAAAATTAATTGGTGAAACTTCGTCAATTTTACTAGCCCTTAACTACTCCTAAAGGCAACAGTTTTGCTACTTTAAGAGAAATCCCAGCGCCATGTGTCACATTCACAACCTCACTAACGTCTTTATAGGCATCTGGTGCCTCCTCTGCCATAACCTTCCAGCTTGCAGGATGTACGTAAATTCCTTTTTTCTTCAAATCGTCCTGTATACTTTCTCCACGCCATCGTCTCACTGCTTGACGCCGAGACATTACTCGCCCTGCACCGTGACATGTAGATTCAAATGTTTCTTCAGCCTCCTTAGTTCCACGAAGAAGATAACTTTCAGTTCCCATATCTCCAGGGATTAAGACCGGTTGTCCAACATCTCTATATTTCATTGGAATTTCATTTTTTCCTGGCCCAAATGAACGTGTTGCCCCTTTCCGATGAACGTAGAGCTTTCTTTTTTTACCATCCACCTCATGTTCCTCAAGTTTTGCGATATTATGACAAACATCATATACTATACCCATATCCAAATTCTCAGCACTCTCATTTAGAATTCTTTCAAAAGATTCTCTCACCCAATGAACAATCATCTGTCTATTGCACCAAGCAAAATTTGCAGCACACGCCATAGCCTTTAAATAATCCTGACCTTCCTTTGAATGTACCGGTGCACACGCTAGCTGTCTATCTGGAAGCCAGATATTGTATTTTCTCACGGCTTGTTCTAAAACACGGAGATGATCAGTACAGACTTGATGGCCAAACCCTCTAGAACCAGTATGAATCATAACCATAATCTGCCCCACATCTTTTACACCAAAAACCATTGAAGCATCAGAATCATAAATCTTTGCTACCTTCTGGATTTCCAAGAAATGGTTTCCTGCACCAAGAGAACCAAGCTGAGGTGCACCACGTTGTTTTGCCTTTTCAGAAACTTTGGAACCATCCGCATTTTTGAGACATCCGTTTTCCTCCAAATATTCAACATCTTCTTTCCAACCGTATCCGTTTTCCACAGCCCATCGTGCGCCTAGCTGTAAAACATCATCTAGTTCTTTTCTGCTTAGACGAACCTTGGCTTTCGATCCAAGACCAGATGGGACATTTATAAACATCTCATCAACAAGATGTTGTATCTTTTTTTCATCCAAGTCGTTAATAGTTAAATTAGTTCTCACAAGTCTGACGCCGCAGTTGATATCAAAACCCACACCACCAGGAGAAATAACGCCTTCTTCAGCATCAGTAGCTGCAACACCGCCAATGGGGAAACCATATCCCCAGTGAATATCTGGCATTGCAAGTGATTTTCCAACAATACCGGGAAGCATTGCAACATTTGCAGCCTGCTCAGGAGCATTATCCTTTCGGATAGAGTCAATCATCTGAGCATTTGCATAAATTACTGCTGATGTCCTCATTTTGAGGTTGTTTCTTTCCCCCTTATAGCTTGATGGAATTTCATATCGAAACTCGTCAATTTTATTGAGTGGACCATTCCAATACATTGTTTATCAAAAATGTTAATGTAAAGAAGGATTTAAAGGTGTCACCCCTTCCACGCAATAAAATTGCGTGGCTTTCCCCTCGAGGGGAAGAAAACGCCTTTAGGCGTTTTAAGTTTAATCTCCATGCGATTCATCCCACAACTTAAAAGTTGGGGATT
>JAUWYM010000139.1 GCA_030615845.1 Thermoplasmatota archaeon
CAAATGAATCTATTATACTCCCTGTAATCTGTCCATCGTTGGCTATCTCCACTGTTCTCAAGACTCCTGAGTCATTAAAGCCCCCATAGGCAATGGCATAAATTGTGCCGCTGACGTGAATGATGCTTGGAGAATAACCATCGAACGTGTCAAAAGAGTAGGCATCAATGATACTTATATTTCCACCACTAGTTATCCCAATCGTTTTTAGATATCCATCTGAGTCGGGATTTCTGTAAGCAATAGCATAGACATCACCGTTGATATGAATGACGTCGAATTCCTCAGAAACGCCCACGTCCGCTATATCAAACTTTAAGGTATCAATTATGCTATTGGTAATCTGCCCATTATTCTCTATCCGCACCGTTGTTATAAATGCATTTGAATCATCACCTGTATGGGCAATGGCATAAATTGTGCCGCTGACGTAAATGATGTCGGGATCTCCCCCATAGATTGTATCGAACTCTAAGGCATCAATTATGCTACTGGTAATCTTCCCATCATCCTTTATTTGTACTGTTTGTATGAATCCATCGTTATCTTGACCTCTATATGCAATAGCATAGACATCACCGCTGATATGAATAATATCGGGTTCATAACAATCATATGGGGCAAATTCTAACATATCAATATAACCTTTTTTAGTCACGCCATTATCATCCATCTCAATCGTTATCAAGAATCCATCATTACCAGTACCTCTACAAGCAATAGCATATATTTTTTTCGAAACATGAACCATATTAGGTTCATATGCATCAAGGATACCGAACCCTGAAGTATCGATAACTGATTTTATATCTCCAACAAACCCTTCACTATTTTCCAAAGGCTTAATCCATGCTTCAATGCTAATCGCATCAGTAAGATCCAAAGTAGTATCATCAGGAACCTCAACATAATCATCTATTCCATCAAAACTTAAAGCACTTTCATTTATCCCCGTTACCCATTGAGGTCGGTTTACAGCATCAGGTTTCAAGGTTCCATCGTTGCCACGGCCAGACGAATCATATGCAATAGTTCCAGTACTCTCATTGAAATGCCATCTACCCACTTCCCACCCCAAAGTGACAAATGACATCATTGAACCCCCAATAGTGGTAGACCCATATTTAAGCTGAGATTTGAACCAATAAAGGACACTTGGAGTTAGACCACTAGCGATCTCGGCATAAGAACCTGTACCCGCGTGAACAGCTCCTGAACCTAAAGGTGGGGCGGAGTAATTCCAACTACCTCCATCAGGTTTCCATGCAAATCCCAAATAACCAGAGTAGTTTTTGAAATCATACTCCATCCACAACTTCGCCGAATAGCTCAGAACATTAGTAGCATATCTAGTAATAACAAACGGATCCACCGATGTATCCCCCTCTTGAAGAATTCCCTGCATTATCACTGAATCGCTTTCCTCATCAATGACCAGAATTCTAACCTGTCGGCCTGTTATATCCAAAGATGTAGCATAGGATAGTTTTTCACCTATATTCCACATTCCGTCCCCCTTGGATTCATTGTCTAACAGGTCTCCAATGGTCATATTGTAGGTCACACCAGATATAGTTATCATGATTTTCGTATCCAAGCTCAATGCGTCTCCACCACGATGTTCTAATATTATATCACTTCCCCCAATTGTTCCAAGCACAGTTGCGGATGGTGAGGGTTTTTCCGAAACGTCTAGTGCCTCGTTCATGACGAAGAGATAAATGGTAGAGAAAAACGCTATAGCCATCAGCAATAGTAAAACAACTCCTATTATCTCAGATACTCCAGTATCTGCTCGTCTATTTTTCATACTTTCAACCCTCTTGCGGTACTCGACTTTTTCAAGATTAACCGAAGGTAGAACAAAGAGAGCAAGTAAGAAGGTACGTAAAGAGGTACCATTGAAGTTAAAATTCCACATCCCTTGATTTTACCCTCGCTAATTGCCTTAATAGATGCAAAAAGGTCTATATAAAATATGTGACATAAATAGCTAAAATAATTACAATTTAACATAACTAACTGGAGTTTTGCGTTTTGATGAAAACATTTGAATATCTCATAGGACATTAGGTTATCATAATACCATATGGACTACTATTGATGTAGTACATAGGATGGGCACAGGGAAGACAAAAGGAAGTATAAATTAAAGGGATGCCGGCACTGAAACAATGAGTTAATCAGCTGCACCTGATGTCGAGATTCTTTGCGGACATTTCATTTGTATTTTTCTTTGGTGTTTTCACCGTTGTATACCTAACCTGAAAAAACAGGGTCATACACCTGGAATGTAATGCTATCAGATAATAGTCCGAATCAATAAAATCAATTGTAAATTCAGAACATAAAAATATTGGTTAGCTTGGGCTATTTTTCCTGGTATTTTTTAAAACGCAAAACTCCAGATAACTAAGATAACTATGACAAATAACGTATCCTCTTTGTTTTCATACCATCCCAAAACTTCTTTTTTCATTTCTTCTTTCATCTTCTTATTTCCTTTTTAATTTCTGCCAAGGTAGTTACCTTATTGATTTTGATAAATGCGGAACTACAAGGATATACATGATTAACATGACCTCTGCAAAAATAAAAGTGTTTTTTTGAATAAATGCAAAGATAATAAACACCATCGTTTTCCCAAAAGTTGACAAGGACGTACTTTTTGAATTTCTGGCCCAATGTTACTCGTATTTCAGATGGTATTTTCATTTTCAATCTTTTCTCCTTCTAATCAGGAAGGGTTTTACCTTCCCCTGTTCAACTGCTTGAAGCAGTTGAGTTTTTTTCAAATACCTTCTTTTGTCCTTGAGATAGCCTGAAAACGTTAGGTAGCTTGATCATCCTTATGATAGAGTTTTTGGTTTATCTGCCAAAGTCTATTAGGCATATTGTATGCCTTGAGAAGGTCTTTTTCTTCTACGAACCATAGCAATTCTGAAATACAACTCATAACTTCCATGATATTGATCCCATTTATCGCTAGTTCATTTGACGTAATCGCTATAACCCCAGGTGCGTATTTGGCATCTGGGTGCATATGGACGTTAATCTCAGCCAGATTTCTATCTATCCTTATGATTTTACTTTCCGGAAAAAGCTTTTTACTTCCTCCAGATTTTTCTCATCAAGAAGAATTTTTATGGATTCATCCGTTTGAATGACCCTCAAAACAGCCCCCTGATTATAACGTATAACAGAAAAAAGCTGCGGTAACAATTTTTGAATTTCAATATCTTTGATAAGGGAGATATCTGCCAACGGGCTCTTTGTAGATATAGCAATAATCTGAGTCATCATCCTATGTGCATCTTCAAATATCCTATCACAACGACCAAGCTCATACCGTCTTATTGCACTTATAACTGCATCTAATGAGGCATCGATCTTTCTTTCTCTGATTATATATCTGGCAAGTGTTCTGGTATTTATCAAACCACGGCTCATGTCCGTCCTTACACAGGGACTATCATCCAAAGCCTCCCAAACCAATTCAACTAATTTTGTCACAATACATCATGTTATACTTTGCCACTAATTGCATATAAATCTTACGTGTCAAAATGTCAAAACGTCAAAATGTCGGAATGGTGTCGTAAACTAGCGATCAGGCACCGGATAATATAGCAATTTGCGAAGCTTAAGTTAGGATTAACGGTCAACAAGTACTGCTTTCCAGAACAGAGTGACGTGCTTCGGCTTTATTACGTC